>CAYGTJ010000032.1:0-8954 GCA_964352755.1 uncultured Alphaproteobacteria bacterium | reverse complement strand
ATGTAAAGGTGACCTTGCCAAAGTTAAAACGTCCCTTCGCAATCATAAGATTTGCCCGATCACCCCAATAATTTTTGCGACGAACATACGTAATTCGCCGCCCTATACTCACGTCTCCATAGGCATACGGGCCACTTCCGATGAGTTTTTCGTGAATGATTTCCTCTAGTTTGCGCGTACCAATAATGTGCTTTGGCAGAATGTTCAAACTACCTAAAAGCACTGCTTTTTCACGTGGATAGTATTTTCTGTTCTTTTGTACGGGATGATCCACCGGTTTCAGATAAAACGTCACCGTTTTATCATTTTCAACCACAACGCGATCAACATGCTTATAAATATTACGAAACATCATACGACCCTGGGTACGCAGAACCTCAAGCGAAAACGCCACATCATGTGCGGTCACGGGTTTTCCATCTGCCCATTGGGCGTGAGGATGAATCGAAAATCGTATCCAGCTATTGTCAGGGGCAACCTCGCCGTGAGATGCAAGCCACGGATAACTGGTAAACGGTTCATCAGGATTGCGGTACATGAGTTTTTCAAACACCATTGGTTCATCCGTGATGCCATTTCCATGAGCTGGTATACCCTTGTTCGCAAAGGGGATGATACTATCAAACGCATCACCCGCAACAATAAGCCGCAGTTCTGATGTATACTTTGGTGTGATGGTAGGATTAGCACCCGGCAGATGGGTTGCCCCCTTTGCAATCATTGGCGGTGCCATCAATGTTAGAAAGGGATTTTTGCCATGCAGCAGCCTTTTTAGTGGGATCTTTTGGGGACTCGCGCCACACACAAAAGACACCAATAGGCAAAACGTTACGTACTTTTGAATCGCGTAATACACAGCATTTCCTAAAATATCAGTGCATAAACCGTACAGGCGTGAAACTCTTGCTGTCAACAGCTATCAAGCATGATAAATTATCTATCCATTCACAAGGCACACATTATGGACATATATATTGTAGGCGCAGGCCCCGTCGGGATGACACTTGCACTTGGCCTCCATAGCCAAGGCCACAACATCACTGTTCTTGAGAAAAACCCAGCACCTGCATCTTTTTCTGATGACGCCCGTGTGTATGCCATAAACGCAGGAAGTGTCTCCCTCTTCAAACGCATCAATATTTGGGATGATATCAAACCGACCGCAACACCTATTCATACGGTTGCCGTGAAAGAGTTTGGAAGTACACACCAACTGGATTTCGATCGCGCAAGCAATCCCCGCAATGAGCCCTACGGATATATGGTACCCTCGGCAACACTTCGTAAAACCCTCCATGATGCGTTACTCGCCACACCTGACATCACCCTTCATTCAGGCACAGAAGTTAACGGTATCCGCAACACAGATACACATGTGCACCTGACAACGACCTCATCCACGGGCACAAAGAACACGACAACAGACTATATTGCAGACGTCGTTTTTGCAGCGGATGGGAAACAGTCTCCAATTAAACACACCCTGAATCTTCCTGAGGAAACATTTACCTACGACCATCACGCCCTGGTGTGTAATGTGCCTCACGAGAAACCCCATAATAATGTGGCGCTTGAGCTTTTCACAGACCTGGGCCCGCTTGCGTTTTTACCGATCGCAGGCAATGCATCAGCGTGTGTTTTTTCATTGAATAATCAACTCGCAGAAGCATACATGCGTGCAGAACCTCAGGTTTTTCTAGATAAAATCAATGAGCTTTATCCAGATTACGGACGCTTTTCATTGGGCTCCCCCCTGATGAGTTTCCCCCTAAGCGCAACATTGTCGAACCCCTCTGTTTCGGGGCGTATCATGTTATGTGGTGACGCAGCACTATCAATTCACCCGGTGGCAGGGCAAGGTCTCAATGTAGGTCTGCAGGATGTTGCCACAATTCTTGATAAACTCAGTAATGACCCAGGGAAATTGAATCATAATGTCTCCGAACTCTTGTGTCATATTCATGAAGAACGCATAAGCGACCGCCGCACAATGTTGCATTTTACCGATGGCATCATTCGTCTTTTTGATCTGCGCTCCCCCCTTGTGCGCATGGGGCGTAGAGCAGGTCTTATGGCCGTTGAAAAATGCCCGCCGCTCAAGCGATTTTTCGCCCGGCATGCCGCGGGTTAGGTGCGCGCATAAACGTCCTTTTAATTCATTTGTCAGGATCACGTGCCAAGTTTTATATTGCTATAGACCTACTGACTAAATGAACTATAAACAAATATCTAAAATTTTATATTTATTCTATTGTTAAATAATATATTTTTGTGTCATTTTTGCCAAAACCCAGACATATCAAGCCTTAACAGCCTAAATCAGGGCTGTGGATAAGTCTGTGAACACTTGCAGAACCAGCATTTTCCATTGACACCCATAGCATCCCATGATATCCCATAAATAGTCATGTATCACCATTTACATGTACACAAAATGAAACTGTGAATAACTCAAATTGTTGCGGAACTGATGTCTCTTTTTCTTTCCACATATATCAATAAACTCGACAAGAAAGGACGCATCTCCGTTCCTGCACAGTTTCGCGCATCTCTTTCGTCTGAAAGCTATCAGGGACTTATTCTTTTTCGTTCCTATAAACACCAGGCCATTGAAGGATGCACCATGTCTCGGATGGAACGCATGAGTCAAAGTTTGGATTCAATGGATCTTTTTTCAGACACACAAGATGATATGGCATCAGCAATTTTTGCAGATGCACATCAATTACCAATAGACAGTGATGGCCGTATTGTTCTTCCTCAGGAGTTGGCAGCTCATGCAGGATTCGATACGCACGTGGCCTTTGTTGGTCGGGGGGCAACGTTTCAACTCTGGCATCCGGACGTCTTTGCACGCATGCAAAGCGAAATACGCGGACGGATGAAGATTGAGAAACCAACGTTAAAGCTTTCTGATGCAGCAAGGGACTGAGATGAACACATCAACACATAATCCCGTCCTCATTACTGAAGTTATTCATTATCTTGCACCTCGTGCGGGGGAAACGTATGTTGACGTCACCTTTGGTCGTGGGGGGTATTCCCGCACAATTCTAAACGCCGCCAACTGTCACGTGATTGGCCTCGATTGTGATGCCGCGGCCGAGGAACATGCCCATACTGTAAGCAATACTCATCCCGATAACTTTACCTTTGTTCGGGCACGCTTTAGTGAACTTACCACCAAGCTTAGGAAACTTGGGATTGACCACGTTGATGGAATTGTTGCCGATTTTGGTGTTTCATCACCGCAACTTGATGAAGCTGAACGTGGGTTTTCCTTTGCAAAGGACGGCCCTCTTGATATGCGCATGGATCAATCAGCGGAAATGACGGCGGCCACTGTGGTGAATACCTACGACGAATCAACACTTGCTGATATTTTTTATCAATATGGAGATGAAAAACGCTCTCGCGGGATCGCACGTGCCATTGTTGCGGCACGATCAGAAACACCCTTCACCCGCACCAAAGAACTGGCAAGCCTCGTGGCGCGTATCGTGCGTGCAAAAAACATGAAAATCCACCCTGCCACACGCGTGTTTCAAGCGCTTCGCATTGAGGTGAATCAAGAGCTCCAGGAAATCCAACAGGTTCTAGCGCAATCTCTTGACCTTCTTCATGATGGTGGCCGGTTGATTTGTGTTAGCTTTCACTCCCTTGAGGATAGAATTGTAAAAAAATTCTTTAAAGACAACACGTCACCTCGGGTAAAAGAAAATAAATACAAACCGCAATCAACCGATGATACTCAGCCATTTAAAATCTTAGCCACAAAACCAATCATCCCTCGCGATGATGAGATAAAGACGAACCCCCGGGCGCGATCTGCCAAACTTCGCGCGGTGACGCGCCAACGTGCGGGGGCTATCCAATGAAGATCACAACCACAATGATGGCACTAATTGCAATTGTTGCCTCAGGTCTGTTCGCCCTTAAATATCGCGTAGCACGTCTTGAAGATGAACACCGCAAAATTAACAATGCTGTTCGCACGCACACAAATTCTATTCGCATTCTCAAGGCCGAATACAACTACCTCAACACACCGGGGCGAATTCGTGTTCTTGCAAACAAACATACGCGTCTTCGTCCTCTCAAGTCATCCCAGATCTTTGGATTTGAAGAACTGAAATTTGCATCTGGTCGGGGGCGAAAATAATGAATCGCTCACACGTATTTGGGTATACACCGCAACCTATTTCCCAACGACTTACACCACGAACGATTGATGACCTGCACAATAGAATTATTCTCGTGCTTGCTGGTCTTACGCTTGCGCTTATTTGTCTTGTTGCACGGATCGGCATGTTTGGTTTAGGCATGAGCGACCAAGGTCTGTCATCTGGACATCCGTATAGCGCACGCATCATCAAACGGCCTGATGTTTTTGATGCCAATGGAGAGCTCCTCGCAACAACAGTTTCAACGCTTTCTCTTTCCGCCCGGGGCGTATCCCCCGACGAAGTAAAAGGCCTCATGCAAGACCTGCGTGGAATTTTGCCTGCGGATACACGTATCGCTCTGCGTAAGAAGCTGAACAAAACACGTGGGTTTGTATGGCTTGCACGCCACATCACCCCGACGCAGCACGCGGGAATCCTCAAACTTGGAAACCCAAAACTTGAACTGATCAACGATAAACGGCGTTTTTATCCACATGGGCGTTTATTTTCCCATGTGATTGGCCTTACAAACTCGGACAACCTCGGGATTTCTGGTCTTGAACATGCGTTGGACAAAACAAACACAACCGGTGAGTCAGTAAAACTGGGTCTAGATGTTCGTATGCAACAAGCCGTCTACGAAGAGTTAAAAAACGGCATCAACGAGTTTAGCGCGACGGCTGGAAATGCAATCGTCCTCGACATCAAAACAGGTGATGTCAAAGCCATGGTGTCACTTCCTGATTATAACCCGCACAACACCAGTGAACGTAAACACCCCAATCTTTTCAATCGCAATACGACAGGGGTGTATGAAATGGGATCGACTCTTAAGGTATTCAACACCGCACTGAGTCTTGAATCAGGATCCGCACACCTAACCAATCGCTACCGCACAGGTGATGGCCTTAAAATTGGGCGCTTCAAAGTCACAGATTTTCGCGGAAAAAGTGATTGGGTCACCGTGCCCCAAGCATTTTTGCACTCATCCAACGTGGCAATGAGTTTAATGGCATATCAAGTGGGTGTTGATAAACAGCGATCATTTTTTGAAAAGATGGGATTTCTTAAGGCACTCGATTATGAGCTTCCTGAAAAGGGACACCCAATCATTCCGCTTAACTGGAACGAAATAAGCCTTGCCACAATTGCATATGGGTACGGAATTTCTATGACGCCTCTTCATCTTGCCAAGGGTGTGGCCTCAATTATCAATGACGGACGTGAGGTGACCCCCCGGTTTATCTCAACGGCGCATCAAACACCTGGAAAGCCTGTGATTTCAAAACGTGTGTCTCGCCAATTGCGTGCATTGATGCGACTCACCGTGACTGATGGTACCTGTAAAAAGGCAAATGTTGATTCCTACGTGGTTATCGCCAAAACAGGTACAGCAAACAAACGCATTGGTCGGCGTTACGATTCGGCAAATGTTGATGCCACCTTTGTTGGTGCTGTTGGATCATCCGTTGACGATATGCGCTATGTGATTCTTGTTATGTTGGACAACCCAAAGCGACTAAAGAAAACGTTTCGATTTAACAACGCGGGTTGGAATGCTGCCCCGATCGCCGCGCGAATCATTCGCCGCGTCGCCCCTCTTGGAAACATTCGCCCCAATCGGAAAGAAACGTCACTTGATCATAAAAAACACCTTATGAAGCAAGTAAAATATGTGGCTATTGGAGGGAACTAATGCGTTTACACGATCTATTACCCGCTGATCTACGCTCATCACATAATCCAAATATCAACCGCATCACGATGCGTGCCCAGGATGTACAAAGTGGGGATTTATTTTGCGCCCTTCCCTCTGCATCCGGAAAAGATATTCGCCCCTTTATTCGCATGGCAATCGACAATGGGGCATCGGCCATCATTGTTTCAAGCGATCTTGATGTTGATCATAGTCTCGATGTTTTTGTCAGCAGTCCAAACCCAGCATCGCTCGTCTCATACGTGGCGGCACAATTTTACACGAAAAAGCCTGAAACAATTATCGCCGTAACCGGCACCAATGGGAAAAGCTCTGTGGTGAACTTTGTAAATCAACTATGGCAACATAAGGGTATTCTCGGAGCCTCCATCGGAACACTTGGCATCCACGTAAATGCCGAGGAAACCTATCGCGACACAGGACACACCACCCCCGATATTCTTTCCGTGCATCAAACCTTACAAACCCTCAATACCAGTGGCGTAACTCACGTTGCCCTGGAAGCATCAAGCCACGGCTTGCATCAACACCGCTTACACAACTTAAATATATGTGCGGCTGCCTTTACAAATTTATCTCAAGATCACTTAGACTATCACAAAACATTTGATGCCTATTTCCAGGCAAAGGCCATTCTTTTTGAGGAGGTTCTTGCAAACGATGGTGTTGCCGTTATTAATCTGGATGATAAATACGGCAAAGAAATGCATGACGTTTGCATCAAACGTGGCCTTAAAAAGATCATCACTATTGGCGAAAACATCAATGCGGACTTCGGTCTTGTGCAAATCACGCCTCATGCCGAGCATCAAGAACTTACGATTACATATGCAGGAAAATCCTATCAATTGAACCTCCCTCTTGTGGGGCGGTTTCAGGTGTACAATGCCCTCACGGCATGTGCAATCGCCATGAACAGTGGTCTTTCACTTGATGAGGCTCTCAGCGGTGTTGAGGAACTGCGTCAGATTCCAGGGCGATTGGAATTTGTTGCCCGTACGAAAACAAATGCTCGTATATATGTGGATTATGCACATACACCTGATGCACTTTTGAATGTGCTGACATCATTACGCGAAAACTGCACGGGTAAAATACACCTGGTTTATGGTTGCGGAGGTGATCGCGACACAACAAAGCGCCAACCAATGGCAGAAACAGCCAATAAACTCGCCGATTTTATCACAATCACAGATGATAATCCCCGGCATGAATCACCTGAGGCTATTCGCAACGAACTGCATGCCGTTTCACCCGATGCCACGAATATTGGAGATCGCTATCAAGCAATAAAGAGCGCTATACAAAATCTTAAAACAAATGATATCCTACTAGTCGCCGGTAAAGGTCATGAGACCTATCAAACGTATGGTGATATATCAAATGACTTTGATGATCGCGCCGTTGTTTTAGAACTGGCTGAGGGGGTGTGAGTATGTGGACGATTGACGATATAGCAAAAGCTATCACATGTGACGCGTTGCACCGCGGAAATACACACGCGTTTAATAAGGTCATCCTTGATTCGCGTGAGGTTACCAACGGAGATATTTTTGTTTGCATGCGTGGGGCATCTTCCAATGGTCACGATTATATTTCTGGTGCCATCAGCAAGGGCGCAAAATGTATCATCATCAGTGAAGAATCAGTGATCACCCAGAATGTACCTGCTGATATTACTATCCTGAAAACAGCTGATACAGCTACAGCACTTAATGATATGGGGCATTACAAGCGCACTCAGACATCTGCGAAAGTTGTTGCCATCACCGGAAGCTTTGGTAAAACATCAACCAAAGAATGGTTGGCCTACATCCTCAGTCATTTCGGAAAAACCCATGCCAATTATAAGAGCTACAATGCTTTCCCAGGTCTTCCGCTGACACTTGCAAACATTCCCGATGAATGTGATTTTGTGATTGCCGAAATTGGCATGAGTTCCCGCAATGAAATCAAGCCCTTATCGCTGATCGCGGAACCAGACATTGCCGTCATCACAACCGTTGGCTGTGCACATATTGCTGACTTTGGAACCATTGAGGCCATTGCAGATGAAAAGTCTGATATTTTTGCAGGCCTTCGCCCCCAGGGAATCGCAATTATTCCAGGTGATGAAGCGACATCAAATCAAGTCATCAAAAAGGCACAGCTCGTCAAAGACATCACAATTCATAAATTCGGTGATTGCCCTGATACGTTTGCAAGTCTTCAACAGGCCCATATTCACCCTAACAGCCAAGAAATAACCGCACGCATTAGTACTAAAACCTATACGTATGGAATCAGTATTTTGGGTACTCATTGGCAAAAAAATAGCCTTGCTGTTATGTCTGTGCTCCACACACTTGGCATTGATCTGAGTGAGGCACAAAAACTTATTTCAGGATTTAAAGGCTACAGCGGCCGGGGACAACAATATGAACTTGACCTCAACAAGGGCGGGCGCATACGTATCATTGATGAGTCATATAATGGCGGGCCCGAATCAGTTTTAGCTGCAATAAACACTCTCAAACATGTGGCGCTCCCTGGCCCTCACGGGCGCAGGATTGCTGTAATTGGTGACATGTATGAACTTGGTAATCGGACAAATGAAATGCATCAGTTGGTTGCGACTGACCTCAACGACGGGACGGTAGATATCGTTCACACAAGTGGCAAACTAGCTCATACAGTTCATACGCATGTGCACGAATCATGTCGCGGCATTCACAGTGATGACACCGATCCCTTGGCGTTAGGACAACGAATCGCCCAGGATGTAAAACCGGGTGATGTATATTTGGTGAAAGGATCACGTGGGCCCGACTTTATCAAAGATGGTCGAATGGCGCGCGTGGTAGAGGCAATCAAACACCTCGGAACTGTGGTGAAGGAATAGATTGAAATGCTCGTAACACTTGCTGAACTTTTTACAAATGAATTTCACTTTCTAAACGTATTTAAGTACATTACGTTCCGAACAATGGGGGCAATATTCACCGCACTCATCATTAGTTTAAGTTGTGGGGCACGCTTTATCCGTTATCTTGCTCGCCATCAGGCCCTTGGCCAACCCATTCGCGCCGAAG
>CAYGTJ010000031.1:0-9550 GCA_964352755.1 uncultured Alphaproteobacteria bacterium | reverse complement strand
AATTCACTCGCTGCAATAGACATGTTTATTGGTGATGAAAATTATCTTGGCAAAGGTATTGGAGCCAAATCATTAGAATTATTTTTAGACAGTCATGTGTTTACAAAATTCGATTATGCCTTTGTTGATCCCACATTAACCAATATCTATGCTATAGACACTTATTCTAAGGCTGGTTTCAAAATTGTTAGCTCTTCTTCAAAAGAACAAATATTTTTGATGCTAAGAGACAAGCATTTTAATAATAAATTGGAAAATATTACGTTCAACCAATTAACTATGCGTGAACCATTATTCCATCATCCAGATAAATGTGGCGCAACTAAAGAAGACCTACTTAATCTGACTCGTGAAGGGTTTTGGGAAGTCGGTGCATCGGGTAACGTTTATTCTAGAGAGGATGTGATAGCAACCTTATTAAAAAGGTACGATGATCCAAATTACATCGATATATGGAAGGCAAAAGATTTTGATGTACTTAAAATTACTCAGGATAATTATCTAATTACCTATGTATTGATTCAGGATGAAGATAGAGTTACGAGGCGGTCTACGATTTGGCAAAAACAAGATGATAATTGGGTAATTATATACCATCAAGGCACAGTTGTTGGAGATCCGGCACAAGATGACCAACAGCTTGTTTGAATATCAGGGGGTCAGTTGCTGAGAAAGGTTTACTAATGGTAAGGCTTGCAAGCGAAATTCCAATAAATATTTTTTGTTTTATTCCAGCGTTGACCCATAGGAAATCCCATAAATAGATGAGGGCGAGGGTACGAAATTTATTTTTTGACATAAATTCAGGTGTCTTCAAGGGTAATGGTGGTTAGCTGTAGATTGTCTTCATTTGTTTTAGATGGTGTATAATTCAGCGTCAATGGATCAATTTAGAGAGCTTTCATGAGGAACCGTTAAGGTGTCTGTGTGTTCTATGGTTTTTTCAATGAAAGTGGGTTTGACACCAAGGTGATGTCATCACCGCAGCTGCGGGGATCAAACACCTCCCAAATATGCTCATGTAATCTGTGACCACTTAGCCATTGAGAATTTGTTGAAATTTGCGTAAGGTAACACCAGTTTTTTTTATAGAAGTTTCCATGACTGTTCTTGTTACCGGAGGTGCTGGTTACATTGGGTCTCATGCGGTTTTCGCACTCATTGATGCGGGCTATGATGTTGTTGTACTGGACAATCTTTCCACCGGGCATCGCCCGCTTGTATCTGAGCATGCAACCTTTGTTGAGGGAAATGTAGCGGATCAGCCATTGGTCGCACGGGTCTTGGCCGATTATAATATCACCCAGGTTTTGCACTTTGCAGGCTCAGTAATTGTTGAGGAATCCGTTCGTAATCCTGAAAAGTATTTTACGAACAATACTGAGGCTTCAAAAAAACTCATTGATGTGTGTGTTTCCCACGGTGTTGCAAATTTTATTTTTTCCTCAACAGCGGCCGTGTACGGAAATGTGAGTAGTTCCCGGGTATCCGAAAAAACAAGCCCCCAACCAGTGACCCCGTATGCGGAGTCAAAATTTCGCACGGAAAACTATCTACATGAAGCAACGAAAGATTCGCAGATGCGGGTGACAATCTTGCGTTATTTCAATGTGGCGGGAGCTGATCCTGATGGGCGCACAGGTCAAGTCGTCGAAGGTGCCACGCATTTGATTAAGGTCGCGTGTGAGGTTGCCACAGGAAAACGCCACACTATGACAATTTTCGGAACTGATTACGATACCCCCGACGGAACGGCCATTCGGGATTTTATTCATGTATCTGATCTTGTTGATATGCATTTGCGGGTGTTGACTGAAATGAGGTCACACGACCGATATGCAAACGCTGTTTTTAACTGTGGCTATGGTCAGGGAACATCTGTGCGTGAGGTTATCGCAGGATTGAATCAACTTTTGGATAAACCATTAAGGGCTGAAGAGGGCGCACGACGACCGGGGGATCTCCAAGCTGTCGTGGCGGATTGTAAAAAATTCACAGATACGTTTGCGTGGGTGCCCCGCTATAATGACCTCACGGTTATTTTGCAATCGACCCTCGCATGGGAGCGTGCACAGGGTAATGTCGATGTTCACGCCTAGTCATGGATAAACAAATAAAGACATTCGCATTAGTTGGGACAACAGCCGCAAGCATGTTGAATTTTCGTCGTGTCTTGATCGCCCAACTTGTTGCAAAGGGCTGGAAAGTTTTGGCATTTTGTTGTGATTACACCGATGAGACTAAGGAAATGATAGAAAATCTCGGTGCGGAACCTGTGTCTTATCGTGCGAAGCCAACGGGGATGAACCCGTTGGGTGATCTTGTGACACTTTACCATTTGTTCCGGTTATTTCGTCAATACAAACCAGATTGTGTTTTTAGCTACTTTGCTAAACCTGTGGTTTACGCAACGCTTGCAGCGAAATGTGCCGGTGTGTCCCGGATTCATGGCATGCTTGAGGGGCTTGGGTATGCATTTACGACGATACCGGGGGAATCACCACCACTGCGTACACGAACGTTAAGGGCTATTCAGGTGTTTTTGTATGCGCGAACATTGCCGTTGCTCGATGGCTTGGTGATGCTGAATAATCAAGACATACATGATTTACTCACCGTGAATCGTATCCACGTAAAAAAGTGTGATGTACTTGGTCCGATTGGTGTTGACCTGGAGGTGTTTCGCAATAGCGCGCAAACAAACGCCCAGCTTACATTTTTATTTGTGGGACGATTGCTTAAGGAAAAGGGCATTCATTTATTTGTAGAGGCAGCGCGTCGTCTAAAAAAAACCTATCCCCACGTTCGATTCAGTGTGGCCGGGGGGATTGATCCCAATCCTGGGGGATTAACAGCTGAGGAAATTACGGATTTATCGACTGATAACGTTGTCACGTTTTGTGGTCATGTGACGGATATGCCGGCACTTTATAGGGATGCCAACGTGTTCGTGTTGCCCTCATATCGAGAAGGCTATTCCCTAAGCGTGCAAGAAGCCATGGCCAGCGGGCGGGCAGTAATCACAAGCGATGCACCCGGTTGTGTGGGTACCGTACATGACGATGAAACAGGACTTACCCACGTGAATGGATCGGTGGAAAGCCTCTATACCTGTATGAAAAAGTATGCAGAAAACCCAAATCTTGCCAGTGTTCACGGTGTAAATGCACGCAAATATGCAGAAAATAAATTAGATGTTTATAAAAAATCAAAACTTTTGATTTCGTTTCTGGGTGTTTAATGCCAGTGCGGTGATGGACGAGGATGCGGTTGCCCCTAGGGGTGGTGCGGCCTATTAACAGGGATGTCTGGGGTGTTATTAGTTTTCTTAGGTGCCTTTACAAAAGGATGCATGCAAAGAACACATGATGATTATTGAAAAAGACCTTTTTGTTTGTTGATTTTATTGTTTTTTAAGTATTGACAATCTAGGATTAGATACTAGATGTAGTGTAAATAAATAAAGAAATACCCATGAAGTTTATTTTAGTTTTTTTTGTATTATCTTTCATAAAGATTGTGTCTGCAAGTTATTCAGATAAATGTGCCCAATATCTCATTTCATCTGGGGTGCCGCCATACATATACAGTTACTTGCCCTATCTTTCGTTTGAGTCAATCAAGTGTTTACGAAACCCTGCGGCTAATCATGCAGCACATCTTGATCTGAATCCCTTACTTTCGGGCTATGGAGCAATTATTGCTGCTAACTATCCTCCTGGACATAAAATATATAAAGATTTATACAAACTACACCCTGACTCCTCAAAAACACCGCGCCATTGGGAGGCGTTGGTTGACTATCTTAAAACCGATGAACCTGCACCAGCGGCGGCGGCAGCGGCAGCGGCAGCAGCAGAGCCAGGGACACACTGGGCAAATGCTATTCGGGTGGCCCAGGCCGTGCGTACGGGTGCAGAGGCAGATATTGCCTTATTACCCGTGGCCATGCACCCAGCGATAGCACGTTTGTGCTCAAAAGCAGACCTGGCTGCGTCGTATGTCGCATGTAGTGATGATGAAGCTGAACTCAAAGACCAAGATGATGATCGTGTGGTGCAACGTGCCGTTGTACAGGTGGGGGCGGCGACGCGTGCCTTGGCACATCTTCAGGTGGGGGATGTGCGTGGGCTTCCACCCCAAGTGCTGGCGTTTGTGGGTGCGGTTGCACAACGTCTTGAGGTCGGCACGAGGGGTCCACTACTCGAAGGTCAAGATCCGCTGACGGTTGTTGTTACCCCGCGTGAAACAACGGCAAGTCCTGAATTGGATGCGGCGTTGATGGGTGATGGCCGCCCCATTGGTCATGCCGTTCTTACGAGGATTGCGGCACCAATAGCAGCCGGAGCCGGAGCCGCCGTTGCAGGAGCACCTGTGGAACCCTTGATGGAGGCAATTTGTGTGACGCGTCGGGCAAATATTGCGCCTGCGGTTCGTGCACTAATGCCAGTCGCCATGCATGGGCGTGTGGATGCTATGTTGGCCGCGATTGTAACACCGGCAACACCCCTTGCGGATGATCTGCGCACGGGTGGTCGCTTAACGCGGTTACTTCGTTCATACATATCGAGTGATGTCTTGAGGATGTGCGCACCTACAGCGCGAGCCGCTATTGCTGGGTTGATGATACCCGACGTTGATGCGATGCCAACAGATGTGTTACCGGCGGGTACGTTGGCGCCGATGACCGCTGCAGATGCATTACAAGAGCATAAAATTCGCACACAAACAGACCAGCTTAAAGAAGACCGCCCCCATTGGAGTCACGATTTTGCACGCACGGTCGCAACACATATGCATGCGGGCGATGATTTGGCAACGGCGTATATAGGCGCGCGCGGTGATCGGGTGATGTGCGATGATGTAGATATCAGCGATGCTGTGGCCGCACATGTTGGTGCACATCCAGAACGAACCGACGCAGATGCGGATGCTGCAGTTCGGCGCTTGCACCGAGCACGGACGCTAGTAGGGCGTGTGCATGCAGATGTAGTTGATGCGGTTGCCGGTCATATGGATCATACCGTTCCTGGAACTGCTGCCGACCTTGAGGTGCGTATCATGAGAGCAACCTGTGATTACGTCCGAACTAATGTCGGTGTTTTTGTTCCGGCACACCTTAGAGACGTTTTAGGTGAGAGGGAGCGTACTATCGTAGGGGATATTTGCCAAAACATTGAACGTATGGATCGTAGAGAATCAACGTCAAGGGCTCTTGCTAAGCGATTTGTTGCACCACGACTCCACGATCATCATAGGGGGGCATTTGCTGAGTCTGTGGCGCGCCGCTTGCTTGGGGGAGCTGAAGGAGGAGATTTAGACGCTTTAATAAGGAATGCCTTAGTGGCAGAGCTTGGTGCTATCCTATGTGATTCTGCTGAGGTTGCCGATGCGGTCGCTGATCGCATGCTTGCGGGAACACCACGCGTTGAATCAACCCGTTTGGCACGTATTGCCCACCGACATGCTGCCTTGCGAAGAGGACAACTCGCAGGAGAAGATGCACATCTTGATGCGTGGGCACGAATAATTGCAGAGCACGCCACAGGTGGTGCCGGTGAAGGTCAGGCAGTTGCAGACTTCAGTGCGGCTGTGGTAAGAGCCGGGCTTGAATTAGAAGAAGCCCACGATTTACGGGTGTTTTCACTTCCTGTTACCGTGCCAACACTTGCCCGCATGTTCGCCAGCGAGGTGAGCTATCAAGATGCCGTTGCGGCTGTTCGTGACGAGCGAATTGATACCACGCATCAGGATCTCGCGGAAGACTGGACAGCAATTACCCGTGATCAAACAGAGGCGTACCTTACATGGATTGCCAAGAATCATCCAGATGTTCTTGATGATGGTGATGATTTGGTTCCTCGGGCAGCCGGGGCAGCCGCTGCATCAGCCGCTGCATCAGCCAGAGGGGGCGTGCCACCACTTGCGGATACACTCATCGGTAAATTTTTAATTGCTCAGCTGGGGGATGAAGGCTTAGCTCAAGAGACAGTCACGAAACTCTTTGCGGGTGAAGAAGTTGCGTTTGACGCTAGTGTTGCATCGACAACATGGGAAGCGCTTTCATCTGTATTGCGCAAGAATTATGATTTTCCTGAGCAACATGGCATACCCGAATTGAAAGTAGTGCGTCTAACTGCACCTCAAATGGAGCGCGCACGTGCTGCTTTTGATGGAACGTGTGAGGTTTTGCCTTGGCTTGCCAACTTTGATTTACCCAAGTGGCAACAAAAATCTGCTGTTATGGCTGTTCGTGCCTCAGACGATGATGAAGACGATGATGATCCTAGCGAAGAAGAATTGTCGGCGCTTCCAGAAGTACTTACAGGAGCAATAACAGATTGTTCAACGCATGCAGATATGCGCGCGTCACTTGCTTACGGTGCTATGGTTGCACGGGATTCTTTAGCGCCTGTAACCACCGCAGATTTATCCCGGGCCCTAGATATGGATTCCTATAAAAAGGATGAAAGTAATCGCCTCCCTCAATTGTTCGTCGATTGGTTAGGTCGTGTACAGTATGATGAGGTTTCGATGTCATTGACTTTGAACGCAAGTCCTCTTCTTCCTTATTTGCTCGTTGATAGAGTAGATCGAAAAGAAAAATTGGCACACGTAGGGCAATCGTTCCGCTGGTGGATGGGACGGAAATTGACAGAGCGCATTCCACGGCGATTTACGCCTGTTTTGTTGCCTGCTGATGCTGAAATTTCTGCACACCTTGCGCGTGCTTTAGAACGAGCTGAAGAAGTAAAGACTGGTGCCGGAAATGCTATAGAGGTTTTTAAGGATTTGGGGCAACAGGCTCATATTGAGAATTCAGCACTGCAACCTGGGAACCCTGTTCAGCTCATGCGTTTTCTGAGTGCATCTTCAGAAGTTCTCAAATCTCAGGAACGTAAAAGTGGGTGGTCACCTGTTCTGATACCCCGTATTGAAATGTGCGAGGGTTTAGATACTCCAAATGCCATGGAAGAAGCCTTTCCAGATGCTATTTCTGAGGCTGATTTTCTCACGGCGTGTGGAAGTATTTATAAAATATTTACTGAAAATATTGATAGACCAAGTGCTTTTGTTACAAGAAATATTTCTTATTTATTTCAAAATTCTATTCGAGATAGTTCAACGGAACTAGAGTGTCGGCGTGTGGTTGCCAGATTACAAGGGGTTTGCCCACATGGTCTACGCGTATACATTGAGGATGCACCAACCTTTTACGTAGGTGCGTACAGGGCTAAACGAGATGAACTTCGCAAAATACTATGCTATATGGAACGTGGGTTAAAACCTATTGCTGATGAACTTCGCACGCTTCGTGCCCTTGGGCATCCCTCGGGTGCGCAAGTTGCTAGAATCCGTGAGTTAGAGGAAAAAATACGTCCACATATGCTTGCGGCAGAAAATACCTTAGATGTCTTACATGCGTGCCCTGATGGTACTGTTCAGGCAATGGCAAGTATTTACCCTCCCCAAGATGGTGGTGTTCTGACATTTGCACAACGTATTCGAAGAGTAATGACTGATGCCGTAAAAGCCTCATCAACTTTGGGTGTAATGGGGGGCATCCCTGAAGCCACGCCAAACGCGTTACGTGAAGATTTGCTGATGCGATTTGTTGGGGCGACCCCCGGGTATCTTAAAGATAGTCCCGTGAATGCGATGGCGTATCCTCATGAAGCAATTGCAAATGGGGACCATACACTAGTAGGAATAGCTAAAGTTCATGGTGTTCAGGAGCTTGGTGTTGCATTGGCGGCCATTCGATGGGGTGAATATGCTCATGGTGCGATCGATCAGTTTGGCGCGATTTTAGAGAGAGTTCGTTGGGATGAGGCACGACCTGCTGCCCCTGTTCCGGGGCGGATTTATCGTGATGATGTGCAGGAACTCCTAAGAATTATCCCAGGATTGAGAGGGGCTCCTGTTGAGGATTTAGCCTCAGATGATGGCCATGATGCCCGGGATTTATTGATGATAGCTGCGGCACATCTTGGACTTATTCGCGGAGGTGAGTTTGATGACACACTTGTCCCCACAAAGGTTGAGTATTCGAGGCGTACGGTCGGAGGATATGGACGAGAACGAGATTCGGTTCGTGTATGTGGGCGTGTAACGCGACTGGAATCTGTACACCCAAGTTTGGAATTATGTCAAGCAATTGATCAGTTTGCCGCAGAAGAACTTGCTGGTGCTGCTTTCTTGCCAGAAGCGGTTGAGGCTGAAAGTGCTGATACTCGGGCATTAAGAAGACTGCGGTCGTCCGCGCTGGTGCGTCCCGGTGCGCAATTATTTGTCACAGGGTACGAGAGGTTTCATGACTTTTCTATAGATGGTGGGGTACTAGGTCTGAAGCCGACCTTTGGAAATAAACTTCCAACAGCGGATGCAACGTCATTATCTTCGGTAGTTGCATATTGCATCGAAAAAAGCAATAGAGAAAAGTTTTTTTGTAGCAGGGATGAGCCAAGAGATTTCTATGGTGACATTAACCCTGAAGGAAATAAACCCAGATATTATATATGGAGATATGTATTTTTTCGAGCTTTAGCAGCTCTTGATAAAACTGATATCGGAGGCACTCTTGCGGGCTCTATTCTGGAACCTAGTGTTATTGGCGTAGCAGCTACTGCTGCTGCTCCCTTAGCTTGGCGTACTCTGGCAAGGTTATCAGATCCGAAACATCATGTTCCGAGAAAAGCTGATGAGTCAGATCACGTGTATAAAGCGAGAGTTTCTATTGATACAGCATTGGGTCGTCTATGGATGCGTGTTGCGGCACAGTCAAGCAGCAAGCTTGGCGAAATGGGATTTGGTGTGCGTGCGGATTCGGCACAGTCATGTCTTGATGCTCTTCGTGATACGTTACGGGCTTCAGTAGGTGATGATTCCGAATTTCATCGCCGTGCGTGGCGTGAAGGGTTGCAGATTGCGTCGCCAGAAGAAAGGTGGCGTGCAGAAATGCTTGCAGCATCAGGCCATAGAGACCAAGGCGCATGGCATGTGAGTCTAGGGATCAATACCATAGATTCAGATGCTTTGCTTGGGCGCATGCGCCCTGATCTTCCTGCTGCCGCTGCCGCTTGGGGTGCTAATGATGATGATTGGGGAGTCGCTGCCGCTGGAGATGCTCAACCTGCCGCCGCTGCCGCTGCACATGATGCCCCAATAAACCATAGAGCGCATGCTGCTGTTGCGGATAGTAGCCGCCAAGGTTGGCCAGACCGTCCACCTCATGGTTTGCCTGCAATGGGTAATGATGCTGCTGCACATGGTGCTGCTCAACCTGCCGCCGCTGCCGCTTGGGAAGCCGCTCAACCTGCTGTTGCTGGTATGGGAGTTGCTGCCGCTGATATTGATCAAGGGGCTCTTGCTGCGGCAATGGCAGCAGGTTTAGGCGATGGAGGTCTGGCGGCCGATGATGAAGCTGTTGCACAAATGATCGCAGCTGGGCTTTTTGATGAAGAGGTTGACCCTCACCATCATTAATTTTCCTATCGGTTTATTTTCGTAAAAACTGACTTTACGGGTGCGGGGGAGTTTGATATAACCT
>CAYGTJ010000030.1:0-9691 GCA_964352755.1 uncultured Alphaproteobacteria bacterium | reverse complement strand
GTATTATCGGCGGTGGGGAATGCGTGGGGGGAGGTTTGATGAGCGGTAAACCTCATGATTTTAGCTTTGTTTGCACGGCGGGGGGTGCCTATCTTGAATGGTTGGAGGGTAAAAAACTTCCCGGATTAGATGCCTGCACCTCCCCAACTCAAACAAAAACTCACACCAAGGATGCGAAGAAATGATTGATGTATGTAAAACAAAAATTATTGCAACCCTGGGGCCGAGCTCATCATCGTACGAAACCATAAAAACACTGATCAAAGAAGGTGTCCGTGTTTTTCGACTTAACTTTTCCCATGGCACCCATGAAGATCACCATGCGCGGATACAATGTATTCGAAAAGCCGAGATAGAGCTTGCGCAAACGGTTGCTATTCTGGGTGATTTACAAGGGCCAAAGTTGCGCGTGGGAACATTCGTGAACAAGCGTGAAACACTGGAATTAGGTCAGAAATTTACACTCAATCTGGATAAAATAAAAGGAACACACGAGAGCGTCACCCTGCCGCATCCTGAGATTTTTGAGGCGTGTGCCGTTGGTGATAATATTCTTATCAATGATGGGCGCATTGTACTGAACGTATCCCACATCTCACAAAGAGAGATTAAGACTAATGTGATTCGCGGCGGTGAAATCTCAAATCACAAGGGTGTTAATATTCCCGGTGCAAGTCTTAAAATTTCACCCATCACAGCAAAAGACAAAAAAGATCTCGCGTTCGCGCTTGATGAAGAACTCGATTGGATTGCACTTTCCTTTGTTCAATGTGCGGATGATGTTCACGCAGCCAAAAAAATTATAAACAACCGCGCACGTGTTCTTTCGAAGATTGAAAAACCTCAGGCCTTACAGGATCTTGAACAAATTATTTCTGCATCTGATGCTATCATGGTTGCCCGCGGTGACCTGGGTGTTGAGTTGGCACTTGAGGAAGTTCCCCCCGCCCAGCATCGCATCATTCGTATGTGCCGTGAGATGCAAACGCCCGTTGTTGTGGCGACACAAATGCTTGAATCAATGATTGATAACGAAATACCCACCCGCGCTGAGGTCACAGATGTGGCCGAGGCCGTTTACGCAGGCGTAGACGGCGTGATGTTATCAGCTGAATCGGCATCAGGAAAATTTCCAATCGAGAGTGTGCGTATGATGCGCAAAGTCGTTTCCAAGGTAGAATCAGACCCCCATTATATTGCACGCCTGCATGAGGCCACACACCAGATTCCTCTTTCTGACGGTCGGGGCACGTTTATTCGTGCGGCCACAGTCATCACTGAGGGAATTTCGACAAAGGCAATCATTTGTTTCAGCACAACCGGCGCCACTGCGATTTCATCAGCAATAAGTCGCCCTCATGTGCCCGTTGTCTGTTTAACGCCGCATTTGAAAACGGCGCGTTATGTGAATTTAATCTGGGGCTTAGAAGGATATGTCGCCCAAAATGTGATGAGTATTCGCGAAATGGTTGAGGAAGCTTGCACCCAGGTCGTCAAAAATAAATGTGCACAAAATGGCGACACAATCTTGATTACGGGTGGTTTTCCATTTGGAAGTTCAGGGCCCCCCAATGTTTTACGCTTGGTGGAAGTTGGCAAAAGCGAAACTTACGGCTAGTTTTTACGAACATCCTCAAGTGCATTTCCAAGACGTGATAGAGCATCACGCAGATCTTTTTCTGTGATAGTTAGCGGGGGCGCAAGGCGGATCACATTTTGGTGGGTGTCTTTTGTGAGGATCCCATGACCAAGAAGTCTCTCACTAAATTCACGCGCGGAGATAACATCCTCGTTGAGTTGCAGACCTGCCCATAGTCCATACCCTTTTCCCCGAATGTTCTGCACAGTGTTGGGGTTTTGAGCAGCAAGTTTAGCAAGTTCATCATGAAAAACGACACCTAATTCTGCACTGTTCGTGATGAGGTTTTCGTTGTCCAGAATATCAATAGCAGTACATGCAATAGCACAGGCAAGGGGGTTTCCCCCAAAAGTTGAGCCATGACTGCCGGGCGTGAAAACATTCATTAGTTCCTCAGTAGCCACAAACGCAGACACGGGATATATACCGCCACCCAGGGCTTTTCCAAGACACACGCCATCAGGCAAAATGTCTTCATGTTGATAGCAAAACCATTTGCCTGTTCGTCCCATGCCGGCTTGTATTTCGTCGATCATCATCAACACATTGTTTTCATCGCATATTTTTCGCACATCGCGTAGATACCCTTTGCGTGGCACGATGATCCCGCCCTCGCCTTGAATCGGCTCTAGAAAAACGGCACACGTATTGGGTGTGATTGCGCGTGCCAAGGCATCGATATCATCGTAGGGAATTTTTACAAATCCCGGTAAGAGTGGTTCAAAATTCTTCGTGGCAGAGGGACGATCGGAGGCGCTCATTGCCCCATAAGTACGTCCATGAAAGTTATTACACGCCACAATGATTTCTGCTTTTTCTGCGGGGATTTTTTTCTGGGTATATCCCCACGCACGGGCAGCTTTTAATGCTGTTTCGACGGCTTCTGCCCCCGTATTCATCGCAAGCGTTTTACTAAGCCCCGTAATGCGTGCAAGCTTTTTACCGAGATCACCAAGACCTGGTGCATGAACAGCACGAGAGGTTAATGCGACATGTCGACATTGATCAGTGAGTGCCTTTAAGATACGTGGATGCTGATGCCCGTGGTTGATGGCTGAATACGCTGCCAACATATCAAGATACTTATTTCCTTGATCATCCCAGACCCAGGTGTCTCTGGCTTTGACAATTGTCACGGGCAGGGGGGCGTAATTGTGGGCACAAAACAGGGTTTCATTTTTTATAATGTTGTTGGAATTCATGGCCTACCTCTGTACGCTTATTATTTTGGCAAACCGCGCAAGAATGCGTAAAATCCATGTGCATGTTTTATCGCCGTCGTCCATATGTGGATTGTACTCCATAATCTCAAAGCACGATAGTTTTTGCGGATTCACGAGATGATGCATGTTTTGCATAAAAGTTTCCGGTAATAGCCCCCCAGATTCAGGTGCGCCAACCCCCGGAATGTGTAAGGGGTTAAACACATCAAGATCAAGACTAATCCCGTAATGAGATACATTGGCAATAAGCGTGTCGTTAATTTCATGTAAGACGCTATCCAGACCCCGATTGTGTACTTCATCATCAAAATAGATACGCACCCCAAGCGAGTGCAAAAATTCTGCTTCCTCTGCCTCGAAACTACGAACACCGACGAGGACGATATTTTGCGGCAATATTTTCTGTCCGGGGCGAATGGCATTCACAAAATCAGGATGACCCTGGCCTAAAAGCGCTGCAACTGGCATGCCGTGATAACGATTGCTGGGCGATGTCTCGGGGGTATGTGCATCCATGTGGGCATCAAACCAAATCAAACCGAATGAGGCATCAGGCTGTTTTTGCGTATGTGAAATAACACTGCTCCAGGTACCCAGTGCACTGGCGTGATCTCCGCCAATAACCACGGGAATTTGTTCTGTGCACATAACTTTTTTGAGCAAGATATCCAAAAACTGAATTTGTGTAATGATATTCTCACGTATGAAAAAATCATCATCGGAATCGTGAAGATAACGTTTCATGGGGGCATATGCAGTGCCATACCAGTGAATAATATGCGCCAGTTCAGATGGTATAAACCCCGGCAATGACATCATAACTTTATCCGGGGCGTCTTCGGTGCCCCCACGTTGTGCGCCCCACCCTGAAGCCGACCCAATAAGAGCCATTGTGTGCGGTGAGCCTGAAGGTATGGTTTTATCTGTCATCAAAATGAGAGTTACGGTATACTCAAATTCTAGCAGATTTAGCTAAACAGAATCTTAAAAATGGTTTTTTAAAGGTGCAGGCAAAAAAAACATTACAAATTCTAATCGGCATACTCGTGGCAATACTTGTTTTGCCCGAGATTATACCCCTTAACTTTGTTGCGGGCTTTGTGCTCCCAGAGGTTGAAAAATCAATTGGTCGCAAAATAGCGATTGATGGCTTGATTAAACTTCGCCTATTTCCGTATCCACGCGTGGTTGTGCGTGGGGTGCGCCTTGAAAATGCCAAGGGTGCCCATCATAAAAGCATGGCTTCGGTGAATACGATCGTGGTACACGTCGATTTTATGCCGCTTTTACGCCAACAAATTGTCGTATCTGGGCGTATTGTGCACCCGGTCATGAACTTACAAGATTTTGGGAAAAACAAAAACAACTGGACGCTAGGTGTACCGTCGCCAAAAACACCTGCGCAAAAGTTGGAGCCTAAAACATCCACAGGATCATCAGGGTGGCAACTTTCAGTCCGCCAGTTTAAAATTAGTGGGGGCTCTGTTGAATACCGTGCGCCTGGAAGTGTTTCAAAGGTTACATTCAAAACGGGAACACTCGGGGCAAAAACCCTTGATGAAGGGCCTTTCTTTGCTCATGTGCGCTTTGGGTATGGGGGTCAGTTTTACGATGCATCAGTGCGAACGCACACGAATCTGTCAGCCCCGCAAACACACATAACCTCAAAGTTTGTAGCAAGAGATGGTCGTTTCCAGGTAGGATTCATCGGTGATCTCCAAATGAAAACGATGCGCGTTCAAGGCAAAGCTGATGTTCAGGCAAGTATGCAACGTCTCGGCCTGAATGATGTTCTCTTGCGGCACAAGGCGGCACATCCACGCACGCACGTTATCATTAGCTCAGCGGTTGATATGCGCCCGGAATCTGTATCTTTAGATAAAACAACGATTCAAATCCCTATGACAAAAATTACAGGGAGTTCCTTGGTCAAACTGGGATCGCATCTCATGGTGAAGGCAAACCTGCATACACCAGACAAAAAATCTTTTATGAACCTTGTTACAAAGCCTGAGTCTGAAGGTCTCATACATACATGCACATGTAATATTGATCAGATGAAATCACTGTTGCAATTGTATGGTGTTTTGTCTCCGATTGATGCGGGTGAAAGCCTTCAGTTTGAGGTGCAACTTTTGCAAAAAGGAACGGCGTATACTCTTCAAGAAGCAAAGGCATCCCTTGGTGCGGCAGAGGTAAATTTTGGTGGCGAGGTTGCAAGCCCTAAAGGCCTCATGGATCTTTCGGGTGATGTGCATATAAAAGGATTGCGCAAATGGTGGCAGATTTTAAACCGTGATCATCTCCCTGGTTTAGACTGGATCAAACTCAACGTTAAGGCGAATCAAACACATCCAGATACGTTCGCATTTGATGCCTCCGCAAATCTTGAAGATCAAGGCGCCATTAATATCAAAGGAACCCAAGAGAGCAAAACCATTAACGCAGATGTGAAAGTTACCTATCCTGAACTGCAAGATCTTGCCCATCATTTGTCGGGGGATCGCTCATACAAAATGGGTGCTTTCACCTGTGGTGCAAACGTACGTTACAGCCCGGAAAAAACGGTTTTAGACAATATACATTTTGCGTCCAAACCAATCGATGGGAAAGGAACCCTCACCGTGGAAATAAAGGGACTAACTACGCATGTTACATCTGATTTAATCCTGAATGATCTGAACCTGACGAATCTCATGGAGTTGCTCGATGATGATGACGGTGATGAAATCGTTGAGCGCTATAAGCCCCTGACATATGCTGAGCATGCCACCGAAAAACTCAAAAAAGCAGCGGCAAAAACCCAGATCACTGCAAAAATATTGGATCCAGGGTGGCCGCGAAAACTACTCCCATGGCCATCAAATATAGTGGTAAAAGCACACATAAATGTTGGGAATCTCGTTCTGGTTCAGCCGTTGGTTCAAAATAGCACCATTGATATTACGCTTGATAAAAAAGCCCAAATTAAATTCACAGGTAAGTCAGCGCTGGCGCAAAAACCCTGTCACCTTAATCTTATGATCACCCCCGTAAATGATCGTCGAGATATAAACCTTGATATGGCATTTAATGAAATACCGTTTAATTCGCTGATGGGGCATATGACGAATATATTGAGTTTTGGGGGCGGGCTTACTGCCAAATCCCAGATAAAAATGTCTGGACAATCTGTTGACGCGTTGATGAAGTCGATGACGGGAGATATATCTATTGATTCACGTGGTGCCTTTATTGATGGGGTGAACCTGATTAAATTGAGTCGAAAACCGGCAAGTATTATAAGTTTGGCGTTACAGATCTTCTTTAAAAAATCTGATGCGGGTATTCAAAAAGCACTCGGGTTTTTCAGCTTAAAATCAAAAGATAGCAAGGAAAATAAAGATCGCACGGAGATATTTAAACTCCAGGCACGTGTGCCAATTCGTTCAGGCAAGGCAAGTTTTGTTGATACAGTTCTGGATGCAGAGGGCATGAAGGGAAACATTGCTGGATATGTTGACCTAGGAAAACGTTATGTCGACACAAAGGGCAGTTTTGAGCTCCCTGAAATTCAGCTCAAAGATATGCCCCCTATTAAGTTTCATGCCCAAGGTGCATTTGCTGACGTTCATGTTGATCACACAGCCAATAAGCTCAAAGATTATTTTGTAAGCAATATCCTGACAAGTGTTATTGGCAAGGGTGTCGCGCAAGGTTTGCTAAGTGTTCTGCTTCCTGGTGTGGGCACAGTGATTGGCATCGCGGCAGGCGAGGTTGTTGATCGCGCCAACGATGCAGCACTAGATGCTGAGATTGAAAAAGAACGCAACGATCGCGTAGCTAAGCACGTCTCACAACCAAAACCAGCACCTGAGAAAAAATCACAAAATCCTCTAAAAAGCATCTCAAAAGATCTCAAAAAAAGCTTGGGAAAATTGCTAGGATAGTTTCTAAACGTTAGGCAGATCAACGGGTGATGAAAGTTTTTCCTCGTTGCATGGTTCCCCACGTGGTGTGCGGGGGTTAGTGTGGGGGAAAGCAATAGATCCGTTGGCGATATTAACCGAGCTGTGCGCAGGTGAAAAAGTGTATCTGTTGGATCTGGATCGCAAGCAGTGTTTGTGGCAGCGCGCACTGACCATCCATCCGGATGGGTAAACACAACTGGTTGAGGGGTGTGTATGGAAATACCAGCCGGCAATTCATCTGACATTTCCACAACAGCAAATGACGAGCGCCCACTTGGTGTGTGCATCACATCCGTTGTGTCAGATGCGTTGAGACCTATGATAAGCGCAAGGGTAAGGGGTGTTTTCATTTCATTTATGTTATTGACTGATCACGCAACGTACACGCTAAGGTCTAATAAATTATTAAAATATAAGGATACAATTAGTTTGCCGGTTTAGGACTGTGTTGATATTCTCAGGTTACTGATAGCTATTCAACAGATGACTAGGTCGCAAAAATTAATTTCCAGTGTATTGCTGATACTCACGGTTGGGGTGTTTATGTATGGGTGGCTAACCCCTCTTCAGCATAATTACATTACCAGCTATATACTAAATTCGCGGCGTAAAGCCGGCGCAGAGCTTGAAACACATCTGACTCCTCACGCCATGAGAAAGTTCCAAGATTCCCTGCAGTATCAATGGATGCGGGATCAGGTGACAGAGGATCTTTCACACCATGGATGTCTGGGGCGAGGGTGCATTGCGGGGACATTTGCACGCGCCAATACACCGGGTAATAAGTTGGTGCGAATACGAATCAAAGATCACAATGTGTATGTGCGAAAACCCTTTGATTTATTTGTGAAGTCCAGGACAAAGATGGATCGAAGCCTCATTGTGTTACTGAATGTTCTTGAGGATATGTGTGCGCGTCGCTTACTCCCGGATGTGGATTTTGTTCTATCGTGCCAAGATCGTCCGGAAAAAACGGGTCGGATGAAGGCGAAACCATACCCGATTTTTGCGTTTGCCAAGGACACGACAGATGCGTTTGAAAAGGGATTGATTCTGATCCCGGACTTTGAAAATATTGTGATGGCTTATCAAAAAATGCCTGATCTTTACAATAAGGCTAAAATTTTAGAATTGTTCCACGTGGAACAATTGCCCATTTTATTCCGTGGTGGTGATAGCGATGTAACGGGTTTTCGTCATCGCGTCGTGGAATATGGACGTGAAAAGGACTTCATTGACGCAGAAATTGTCACGCATAACACAAATCGTGTAAAGTCGATGTCCATTTCTGATCAGGCAAAATACACATACAATTTATCCATTGATGGGGTTACGGCCACGTGGACACGGGTGGTGTGGTTGCTAGCGACAAACACCCTCATGATCAAACACAAATCCCCGAGAGATCAATGGTTCTATAAGGGTATTAGGCCTGGCGTACATTACGTCGAAGTCGGGGATGATGTGCAGGAACTTGATCGAATTTATCACGCCCTTGAGGCCGATAAAGCGCGCGTTACAAAGATGATCAGATCAGGTCAAGATTTTTATCGAGATAACCTCCAGATGCCCGGGATTTATGGGTATATGTATGTTCTCTTACAGGCCTATCACCGCAAACAATACAGACCTGGCAAACCTATTATACTCACGCAAAAGGACGTGCACTATGGCTTATGGAAGAGGAGCAAGGCAATGGAACCAACGAACAGCAAAAAAATCTATAAAATTTTAACAAATGATGAATGGGCATCCTTTCAGCAAAGTGGCACCTATAAAGGCAGTCAACTTGATCTGGGCGATGGGTTTATTCACATGAGTTACAAGGAACAAGTAGCGCGCATTCGGGCGAAGTTTTTTGCTGGTCGTGATGATATCGTGCTCGTCCATATTAATCAGGAAAACCTGCACGAGGGCACGTTGCGTCCTGAAAAGAATAGATCAGGAACGGACGTATTCCCCCATATATATGGCGAAATACCCCTGTCCGCCGTCATTAAAGTAGAACGACTCACCTGATTTTGCTTGGGTTGTATTGTTTGACGTATTCGTCGTTTACGTATTCAGTAGATGTATTTTAATTTGGATCATGTCTTCCCATGCTTTTGCTTTTTGCCCAGGTGACCGCAGCAAGTATGAGGGGTGGTAGATCGGCATGACCTTAAGTGTTTTATTTTCGAATAGCGTTGTATAGTCCTGCGCCCGCCCACGAATGCGTGAGATTCCGCCGACGTTTCCAAGAATCGCACGAATGGCTGTTGCCCCAGCAAGGATCAAAAACCCGGGCTTTATAAGTTCAATATGGCGAGACAAAATTGGGGTGAGGAGTTTAATTTCTTCTTCAGTTGGGGTGCGATTTCCCGGTGGACGCCAGGGGATCACATTTGCGATATATAAGTTTGTTTCCCGTGAAAGACCAATGCTTGCAAGGATTTTATCCAATAGCTGTCCGCTTTTTCCAACAAAAGGTTTGCCTTGAATATCCTCATCGGCACCAGGGGCTTCGCCAATTAACATTGCGTGTGGTTTTTCTGACTGTCCGTCACTGAAAACAAGCTGTGTCGCCGTGTTTTTGAGCATTGTGTGGGGAAAATCACGTGTGTAAGCCGCCAGTTCATCAAGCGTTGTAATGGATTTCACATCATTGGATATCTGCGCAATGGTTTGATCGCGTGTGTTCATGGGGGCTTGCCTGCGTGGAGGTGGGGTTAACGGTGTGGATGCATTCGAACATGTAGATGCAGGAGAGTCACCCTGAATGCGGGTTGTGACATTTTTTGTACCAGCAGATTCTGTGCGAACACGATCTATTGGGGCGTTGACCACAAATTTTTTATTGATAATGCCCGAGGGTGTCTCATCCAATGCATAAGAAGAGC
>CAYGTJ010000029.1:1039-9865 GCA_964352755.1 uncultured Alphaproteobacteria bacterium | reverse complement strand
GTATTTTAGTGTATTATGAAGTTTTTTTATTTATAAATTATAAATAACAAAAAATAAATAAAGATTAGTTCACGACTGCCAAAACTTTCTGCATCAATCGTGATAGTGCGTATTTACCAATGTCAGGTTTTGCCACCCAAACACCCCCCGTCAACGCCACCGCTGCGTCGGCCTCATCCACCACCATTATATTGAGTGTTAGCCGCAAGTGGCTAAAGACGTGCTTTACCGGGTTATAGCTACATTTTGACTCAAATCCAACCATTGTTCCACGTGGAACAATTGCGTTTTTTTCGTCCCATTTGGGAACTGTCGGAACCTCAAAAAGTCCTCCAAGCAATCCCTCATTGGCGCGTTTTTGCAGATAAATTTCATCTCTCGAATTGCGAATAATAAATGCGGTACACGTGCGCTCAGGCACCTGTTTTTTTGCGGCTCGTTCGGGGAAATCTGCAATTGTTCCCTGGTTCATTGCCTGACAGTGCGCTGCAACGGGACATGTGGCACACGCAGGCTGTTGCGGGCGACAAATCATTTGGGATAAATCCATCAGCGCCTGGGCAAAATCCCCCGATCGGTCGGGATCAATACGTTGGTAATAGGCCTCTACAATAGCTGATCTATTTTTAGGAAACACGCCGGAAATCTCTGCCACGCGCGCCATCACCCGCACAATATTTCCATCAACCACTGCAACCGGTTCGCCAAACGCAATGGCGGCAATAGCCGCCGACGCATACGGGCCAAGCCCTGGGAGTGCCTCCAATTCCTTGGCTGTTCGGGGAAACACACCATTATATTTTGCCACAATTTCCTGCGCACATTTATGGAGATTGCGTGCCCGGGCATAATAACCTAGCCCCTGCCACATGTGCAGCACGTCATCTTGGGTGGCATTCGCCAAATCGATTATGGTCGGCCACTTTGCAATAAATCGATCAAAATAAGCCCCAACAGTTGCCACGGTGGTCTGTTGCAACATGACCTCACTTAACCATACGTGGTAGGGATTTGGCGTGTCTGTCCGCCACCGCATAACACGCTGATGGGCATCGTACCAGGCGAGCAAGTCCTGGGCGAATTTAGAATTGTTCAGCGTATTGCCAGTGACAACCATTTAATTATTAGGTATAAATTCACTAACGTTGTAACACCCGGAATACGTATGAGTAAATCCCATGAGTAAATCCCATGATTAAATCCCTTGAGTCAGTCACATGAGTAAAACGTTGGCGCAACTCCTGCCGCGCATTTCACGTACCGCATTGAAGGGCAGCACATCAAAACAGGTGGTCGTATGGCAAAACTGGTCGCATATTTTTGGCGAGATCGCCCCGCGCATTATCCCGCATAAAATAACATCAACACCAAACGGCACACTCATCGTGCATGCTGATAGCATGACGGCCCTTCAAATTCAGTATCAAGAACCACAAATTCTGGAGCGTATTTCCCAACTTGCAGGCCCGGGGTTAATCGTCCGCATCAAAACCATCAAGGGGCACGTTCCAAGCATCACCCCCACACGCAAAGCCGTCGCCACGCCCCCAACACCACCTGCGGAAACCCTGGATGAAGCCCTTGCTAATCTAGGTAAAGTACTGAAATAAGCCGCTAACATAAGGATATGCATCTATGGATATTGTAACGCAAGCCGTTCTCGGGGGTGCTGTTGGTCTAAGTGCCGGTGGGCGCAAACTTGGACGTCGCGCACTGGGGTGGGGAATCATAGGCGGGATCATTCCTGATCTTGATATTTTCTTCACACACCTAGCTGGCCCACTTGGTGAATATCTAATTCATCGGGGGCCTACACACGGGTTGTTCACAGGGGTATTTCTCGGATTACTTGTTGGATATCTCTTGTGGCGCCTCTATGATGGTGCGCGCCCACGGATGCGTCTGGTATGGATACGGGTTATGGTGCTTGCCATTGTCACCCATCCGTTGCTTGATATTTTTACCAGTTACGGGACGCAATTACTGTGGCCATTTTCGAGCATGCGGATTGCAAGTTCGGGTGTGTCAATTGTTGATCCCTTGTATACGATACCTCTCATCATCACGCTTTGCTATGGGTGGATCACCCGCGCAAGCCACCGTGCAATTGGCATCAACACGATTATGCTTGGTCTCACCACGGCCTATTTATTTCTTGGGCTTGGGGTTTCTCGAGTTGCGTTGCACCAGGTCACATCACAGGTAAAAATTCCCCCCAATTCCCGTGTCACCATTCATAAAACCCTTGGTCAGCCATTTTTGCACCGGGTGCTCATTGATCACGAAAAAAGCCTGAAGATTGCGCATATTTCCGTGCTTCACCCCCAAAAAATACACACGCAAACATACATCAAACCAACACTTAGCTGTCAAAACGCCTTAGCAAGCAACCCTGATGTACGGGTCTTTCATTGGTTCAATGACGGCCAATTTATCGTGCATGAACCCACCCCTGGTACGTTTGTATTTACGGATACACGTTATGGCATTCCAGGAACAAAAGCGCACTTAGGTATTTTCGGGATGAAGATCATCCTTGATCCACGTACATGTCGCCCCCAAGGGACAGCACAACGCATTTCACAAACACAAAGGGTGAATATTGTGCACACGCTGAACCTTATCTATAAATGGTCACTCTTTGGTGCCGAAGAAACAGATACGCCATAAAGGTTTTCTTAATATATCACCCGTAAAATGATCATCACGTACCTGTTCCATTGAGAAGATCCATACAATGATTGGCCTTATACTTATTATATTATTTGTTTTTCCCCTTGGGCTTTTTTATGCATTACTGCCCCTGATTAACAGATCTTCAATTAGTGACATCCAGCGTCAGATCGCAGAAATTCAGAAAAAAGTAGATTCCTCAGGGTCTTCAAAAAATCCATCAGCTGTCACTCAAAATGATGAGCACCCTGATGCGGAAACAATTGATTATATAGAGGCAATTTCCCCCACGAATCAGGTAGATTCACCGAGGGTTACAGCACCACCTACACCCGACCAAAAAAGTGCTAATTTGCGTTTTGAACAAACGGTGACGGCAAATTTACCCGTATGGATTGGTGGTATTGCCCTGGCGTTTGCAGGGTTCTATCTTGTTAAATATTCAATTGATCATGGTTTATTGCATCCTGTTACCCGAGTTGTTCTGGGGGCGGTGTTTGGGTGTGGGTTGTTACTTACCTCAAACTGGGCACAAGAAAACCCGAAACGGTTTTCCAACAAACGCATTCCTCAAGCGTTAGCAGGAGCAGGAATATGCGTGTTGTACGGAGTGGTTTATTCAGCAAATCAACTCTACAACCTTATTGATTCGCTCACAGCCTTTGCAGGATTTGTCACGATCACAGCCATTGCGATACGGCTATCATTACGATTTGGCTCACCGATTGCATTCATGGGATTAATCGGTGGATTCGTTGCCCCAGGTATCGTCGGTCAATCAGAACCAAATGCCATGCTTATGTTTGGGTATCTCTATATGTTGTTTTTAGGCATTACAGAAACCCTCAAGAAAAATTTGCGGTGGGCGTTTTCGTTAACGGCACTTGTGTGTTCATACGCCTGGGTCATCATCTGGTCTGAGCTTTTTTTACGACCCGGAGACTCGGTATGGATAAGTCTCTTTTTAGTGGCACTTAGTGTGACCGTTTTTGTTCGTGGCCACAAAACCATCAATCACGAAACCACTGCACCTAGCAATCAGAAAAACGGTCTTCTCCTTGTAAACTGGTTAGCGTTAGGCGGAACGCTATTTCTCGCGCTTACGCTTGCGGCCAAATCAGAATTCGCCTTAACTGAGCGACTACTCATAGGAGCACTTGGTGCTGGTAGTATCATCCTCGCAGCAATATCAGAGAAACTTTATGGCTTCACTCCCCTCATCACCATGGGCGTTACGTTCGTTTCATTAGTCATGTGGGGCGTTAAGGATCCTTGGCTATTCATGTGCGTATGGGCAAGTTATTTCACGCTTTATGCGGGTGCTGGCTATGGGTTACTTCTTCGCTCGACGAAACCACTTGTGTGGGTCATCCTTGTAAATGTCACAGTCTTTGCCTTCACGTTGTTGGGTTATGTAAAACTCAGAAACACGCCGTCTTTCAACGACCCTGTATACTGGGGAATGGCAGCACTTTTGTTTGCGAGTGCATCACTATACATCCTGCAATATGTGCGACGAAACTTTGATAACTCATTCGTAAGTCACCGCATGCAAGGTGTGTGCGCAATCACGGCAACGTCCTTAATTTCCTTCAGCCTTGGGATTAATGTGGCTTATAAATTTCTTGGGATTGCAATCGCTGGTGAGATTTTTGCACTGGCATGGATTTACACCCGTATTCATCTCACGGAAATACGAGTACTTATTCGTGTTCTTGTCCTCGGGCTTCTTGGGTATCTGATTTTGGGTACATCTTACGTTTCAGGAACAATTGTCCAGTTTATTTATTTCTATGCCATGGGGAATATTGTCCTTAACGACTCGCTGTGGAATGCGTGTATTCACCTTGGAATTCCTGGAGCATTGCTTGTTGGTGCTCGCTATTTCATTCATCAGAAATTGGATGCTGAAAAACATCCAGAGATTCTGTTTTTTGAAACGTTTGGTCTTGCACTCCTGTATATCGCAGGCGTCAGCGCACTGAACGGTTTGTTTGGTGATGCAAATGTATCACTTCCCCGTTCGCACCAATATATTCTTCATCATCTTATTATTACCTTCACACTCGTGATTTCCCTTGTGAGTGTAATTGCTGCACGTCACATTGCCTGGATAAAAACGTCTATTCATCAAGCAAAGGGATATTTTATCCTGGGAATTTGCATGCTCTTTCCTGTGCAATTCAGCTACTTTATCATCCCCTATGCGCACACATCCATTGTGGGCGGGACTGTATTCAATAGCTTACTTATTGGATATTTATTTCCTGCCGTTGTGACCTGGTTCATTGGAAATGCATTTGCCGATCTTAAGATCAAACCATTCAACGAGATTGCCCGTGGGATGACGTTGGTTAGCTCTTTTCTTTGGGTGACGCTGAATGTGAACTACTTTTTTCAAGGGAATAAGATTAGTTTTACATCCCTTACGAATGCTGAGATTTATACGTATTCGGTTGTCTGGCTTCTCTACGGAATTGCACTTCTTGCCTGGAGTATTCAAACAAAAGACAAACACGCGCGTATGGGGTCATTCTTTTTGTTGGTTCTGGTTGTCTTGAAAGTTTTTCTTTATGACGCATCCAATCTTGATGGCCTGTATCGTGTGATGTCTTTCCTTGGGCTTGGGGTGATCCTCATGGGGCTTGGGTGGTTTTCATCTCAGTTTATTTTTGTGAAACCCCAAAAATCACTATCAGAAACACCTGAATATTAATTTGAGTTGTGATCTCTTTGTGATTCGTGACACACGCGCAGACTAACCACCGACACGGTGGAGGATGTACTGGGCGCCGATGTTACTATAGCGAGCTGACGTTCCGCCCACAAATGATGTCCAGCCAAGAGCTGATTTCCCATTGAGTTTCATTTGAGTGCGATCTTGTGCGCACAGGTTTAGTTTCACCCGCACACTGCACCGTTGGCGCACATACAGATGACACAGATCACGAACATGTGCGAACGCATGACCTGTGGGGATCAATCGTTCATACATTGTGCGGTTCATTTCACCCAGTATCACGTCAACGTAGTAATCTTGCTGCCACGCGCGGTTACCAAGAACAGCCGTATCACCCAGCACATTTAATTGGTGTTTCTTTGTTCCTATCCGTGATTGCTGATCTGAGGTAATTGTCACCCAACGTCCTATTGGAGAGGAAATTTTCGAAGGGATGCTCAGATAGTTTTCAATAATTTGGCGAAGACCTTCTTTGCTGCGAGGTTGTTGCCACAGAATCCCCGCCGAAAATGGCAACGCTTGATCCGGAATAGCCATACGGTTACGAACGGCTTCCTCACCCAATCCTGCAACACCGAGAAACGTTTTTCCAAGCATCGTCTCATGCGGTCGAACGGTGTTAAAAACCACATGCTGATGACGCGCGACATTGTGCAGCAAATGCAGCAACCGATTATGAAAGATATCAAGAAAATCTTGCAGAACAAAATCGCCCTTACGCTTTCGTGCGAGCAGTAATTCTGTCACTGGGATCGGCAGGGCTCCTTGAACGCCAGCCAATCCCATGAAATTCACACTGAGACGAATATCGGCGTGTGGGTCTTTGGGAATATCAACCAGAAAAACATCCCCAGGCGGCCAGTTGAGATGCGCGTGTGCCCCCATGCGCAGGGGTTGCACATTTCCTTCTTTGTCTGCGCGCGTTTGTCGCCATGCATTTAATAAACGGACAACTTGATGAAACGAAAACGCGTACGGTTCGGCGGTTAAGTGCTCAACAAGTGGCTTTGGAACCAGTCTCATATAAGGTCCTGCTTACCAATTTCCGGTGCCCACGTATTCCATGGTTTCGAGCGCCCCACAGGAGTTACCACACATTCAACAAACGAATTGATTGCCGCCGTTTGGGTCAAAAACTTTTGCAAAACGGTGAAGAAAAGAAACGGCTCACCTTGGCGTAAAAAGGTTTCATCCACCTCAAGGGAAATTTGCGTCCCGTGGACAAACCCCCGCCAGGCCTCCACACAGGTGCGCCGGGTCACCGTTTTTGTGTGCAGCGTCTTAATTGCATTGATATCAGGGGCAACATACCCGTCATCCATTTTGTAAAGATTGAGAATCGATTTAAGAGCGTCGCAACTCTTAGGATCAGAGCTAAGACTTAGAAAGTTTGAACTCAAATGCGAGATCAGCCGCCACATGGTTTCACCCTCGGTCGGAGGGTGCTTGAGAGATGTTGGTTTTAACAGCGCTTTAACCGCTTGGGCAGGGTTTTCAACCTCACACTGAAAAAGTGTTCCGGGGCTAATGTATTGGGCAAGACCGCGATTGGTGCACCATACCTTGGCGTAAACAGTGTCTGAAGCCGGCTGAAAGATATCGAGATTCGTATTTACAAAACTAATTTTAGTATCAAGTCCTGAATAATTTTCACGAAAGATCGGTGTTGTTGTGGTCATCCACATCGGATGATCTGTCTGTGTCTCAGAATATTTATAGCGAAAATATGGTTGAAGAGTAACGGGATTTTCAACCTCAGCGTGCACAATATAGACAGATTCAACACTGTGGATTTCGGTGGTTTTTTCTCGGCGAATGTCCCCTATCAATCGATAATCGGGGGACGTATTATCAACAAGAATTGGTTCTGAAACCTTAGAGAAAAGATTGATCGCGGGGACACACCCAAGTTTGAATATATCTTTGTTAATGCTTTTAATATCAAGCAAGAAATCATCAGGAATACCGATATAAATTTCCTGAGCTTCACCCGCATTGGTGGTGTTTAGATTATCAATATCGAGAAAACAAAACTTATTGGGGAAATGAAAATACTCAAACAACAAACGATAAGAATTGTGTGCATTCTCAGGAAAAGGCATTACTCGTTCATCATCCCCGAAACCAACTTGGCGGATTGATTTTTTTGGCAAGGAAGTCTGTGTGTTGGGCGCATCGTCCTGAATATTCACAACAACCGCTGGTGCATCATGTCGAAACAGGAGTTCACACACATGATCTTGTGTTGTGCGATCAGCATCAATGTAAAAACGTAATTTCGTGTAGGATAGCTCATGTATTGGATCAGAAAGCGGCGCCAATTTTATGCACAAAACACGTTGATTGGGAATATCCGTCACGCGCACAGGGGTTGAATCGCGACGCTTGATCTCAACATGTGTGACCTCTATCGGCCAAAGATTCACATCATACCCTGTTCGAAAGTAACATTCTGTTTCGTCTGTGCTCTGGCTATACACAAGCGTTTCTTTGGGGACGAGGGCGCCTTCATTAAAACTGTCATCCGCATCGTGCGTGTCAAATTGCATGATTGTTGCGGGGGGAACCGGATGAGTAAACTGCGGATAGAGCGTGTCTAATATTGCCTTTGCCACGTGAGGGTATTGATCGTCGACATTTTTTTGAATTTTTGCTGTCAGATAGGCGAAAGCCTCAATCAAGCGCTCAACATGGGGATCTGCGACATCTGTACCGCTGAGCTCTAATCGCTTTGCGATCTTTGGATATAGCTTCGCAAACTCAGCGCCCTCATTGCGAAGATACTGCAGCTCTTGCTGGTAATAATGTAGAATTCGATCTTTTTGTGCGCTCAACGCGTATCACCCCCTAAAATGAACACATATTACTTTACCGGAGTTTACGCATTCTTCCAAGTCATACAAAACATGTCAGTTTTATTTAGTGGTCAGGTGGGGACATGCAGTGGTAGTCTCAGGTTAGTCGCCATGACGAGGAGTAAAATTAATTATGAGCATGAAACCGACGCTAATTGCCAATTGGAAAATGAACGGATCACGCGAAGATCTAATCAATTTTTGTCAAAATCCCCCGGGACAAGATCGTCCAGATGTTGATATTATTTTGTGCCCTGCGAGCATTTACATTCGTGACGCCGTAAAATGTGTCACAGATAATTTTGCAATATTTGCTCAGGATTGCTCGGAACATGTAAGCGGTGCCTACACCGGAGATCTGTCGGCCGCGATGGTTCGAGACTGTGAGGCAACAGGCACACTTATAGGCCACAGTGAACGCCGGGAGTATCACCGCGAAAGTGATGAAACTATTGGCCGAAAATTACATAGTGCATTATCTCAAGACCTTATACCTGTTGTGTGTTTTGGGGAAACCCGTCAATCGTATGAAACGGGATTAACAAGCAGTACGATTAC
>CAYGTJ010000029.1:582-1029 GCA_964352755.1 uncultured Alphaproteobacteria bacterium | reverse complement strand
ATTACTGGGCGTATGAACCACGATGGGCCATAGGAACGGGGGAAACGCCGACTATTCACGAAATTTCAGAAGCGGCAAAAACAATTTTTGACACCCTCAACATTCTTGGAATTGCCGTACCTCATATTTTATATGGGGGATCAGTCAACGCAAGTAATGCCGCTGAAATCAGTCGCGTTTCTCACATTTCTGGAGCTTTGGTTGGCGGTGCAAGCCTTGATAAAGAACACTTTCACAAAATTATCACTGGGTGGAAATAATCCGCAAATTAGCCGACCTCTTTCAAGCCCAGTGAGCGTAATTTACGATGGAGTGCCGAACGTTCCATGCCAACAAAACTCGCGGTTTGGGATACATTTCCGGAAAAGCGGCGAACTTGCATCAGCAAATAATTACGCTCAAAAACTTCACGAGCACGTCGCAGCGGTAACTGCATAATCTCAGCAC
>CAYGTJ010000029.1:0-572 GCA_964352755.1 uncultured Alphaproteobacteria bacterium | reverse complement strand
CGCACAGCTATTAAGCGCACCGTATGCTTGAGTTGAAAACTTGAAGGGACGTTTTCCATAAGAAAGCGCAAGCTTCTGCAAGAAAAAGTTTGCAAGGGGTGTGATGTCTTCACGACGGTTTGCAAGCCCCGGAACGTTAACGGTTGTGACATTTAACCGGTGATAGAGATCTTCGCGAAAATCACCCGCCGCTATTTTTTGCGTGATATCCGATCCTGCCCCTGAAAAAACGCGCACATCAACAGAAAACGGCTGGGCACCACCCAAGCGAGTGAACGTTCCTGAATGCAAAAAACGCACGAGTTTTGCCTGAATTTCAAGAGGCATACAATCGATTTCTTTCAGATATAAAATGCCGTTATGTGCTTTTTCCAAGGCACCCACATGACGCGGGGTAAATTGAATTTCTTGACCAGAAGTCGGTTCATGCCCAAACAAAGCTGTGTCGAATTCATCCGGAGCAAATTGATCACATGGAAACACAATGTACGGCGCACGGGCACGGCCTGATCGTTTATGAATCAAACGCGCGCAAATGTCCTTACCCCCACCTGGAGGCCCTGTAAAAAGAA
>CAYGTJ010000028.1:0-10658 GCA_964352755.1 uncultured Alphaproteobacteria bacterium | reverse complement strand
ATTGGTATCCGCCGCACGCCGCCGTACTTCAGCCTTCGTCAAATGGTCAGCAGGAATTTCTGCGGGATCGGGTAAGCTCGCGTCGAGTGCTGCGCGATAGTCATGACGCACCTGCCTAACGGCACGTGGATCGCTTGCATATGTATTTGTTAGACCAACAGAAATTAGTATATAAAACAAACGCAACATCATAAGTATCCACAAATAATAATATGTTATTATTGTAAATATTTATTAATTATGTATTAACTCGAATATATTTACTGCGATGGCGCCGTAATCAATGAAAGTATTCGCTCTGTATTTCCTTTTTCCACGGCTTTAACATTTGTAATGTAACGATCAAGCCAACGACTTAGCATCTGACCCGACGGATGCACAACAACATGAGCAAAATCAGGTTGATCCCGCAAACGCACAGAAACCACATAACTATTCAAGCTTGGGGTTTTCATATACCAACGCTTGACCTCAAAATCATCACGCATCAGCGCATCAATCTTACCCGTCATCAAATCATCACGGAGTTTCTTCCAATTCCCATACTCAATGGTAATGGCATCGGGGAAAATTTCCCGGGCATTGTATGCATATGATGAATCTTTAATCACTCCAATACGGACATTGGGGCGATTCATCACGGATTTAAACGATCCCCGTGAATGGGTATCTGGGAAATGTTTTTGGTAAAAGAATTTATTCAGAACCAGTGTTTTATCAAAACGGGCATAGGGCTCTGTAAAAATTACGCGCTGGGCACGATCGATGGTCATACTAAGCTTTGAAACACCAATATCAGCATCGCCCTTGGCCACTTTTTCGACAACCTCATCAAAGGTTTTGCTGGAACGATCAAGCACAAGCTTAACCCCTAATGACATCGCAATGCTTTCAGCCAGTTCATGATCAATACCACCCAAACGACGGGTTTTCGTTACAACAATGAAGGGCTCAAGGTTTTTTGAAAGAACGGCAACGCGCAATACTTTGCGTCGCTTAATATCGGCGATATCGTGTCCTGTAGCAGCAAAGATATCTGATACACCAGTAAGCACACATAATAAACCTAGAAAAAACCTAATAACTCTCATCTTAACCCCACATGTTGATACATCTAAGAATACATCAGTTTTAGGGTTCAGTGAAGCAACTATATACACCGTGAAACTGGCACGTTAGCAAACCAAAATTAAATCTTAGCGCAACTCAGATAATTGAATTGACGTAAATTTGACACATGACCTAAATCATTGTCAAAAACAGGGGCTTGCGAGGCGACAAAAGATTCACTAGTGTTGAAGAGATGGTTAATTTTAACGGAATCTAATGCCTTCTTCTTTTGTAGAAAACATCTCTTCTTTTATAGCGATTTTACGTATTGACGCGTCGAGCCACCTGGCGTTAATGGCGGTGCTTTTCTTAAGTGCGTATGTAGGATTAAAGTTGAATCGTTATAAGTATTTAAAGTATCTTTCCCCTGTGTTTTTAACCATGGCATTTACGATTATTCTCTCAAACTTTCGGATAATTCCCAATGATGCGCCGGTCTATGATTTCGTCTGGCAGTACTTTATTCCTCTTTCTATTCCCCTTGTTCTCATGCGTGCTGACTTTAAAACTATTTACGAAAAAGGCGGATCAACGCTAACCGCTTTTATTTTCGGGGCGATTGGAACTATTCTCGGCACGATAACGGTGTTTTCACTCTTTGACTTACCGGGGGAAATGGGAAAACTTGTTTCAATGTTCTGTGCCACATACATTGGTGGTTCTGTAAACTTTGTCAGCGTTTCAAAGGCACTCAACCTACAAAACAATGATTTGTTTCTTGCAGGAACGGCTGCGGATAACATCACAATGGCACTATACTTTACAACCCTTGGTGTCATGTCTTCGAGCACATACATGCTTGCACGCTTTCCCGTGAGTGTTGATGTCAGCAAACCGATTCCAACGAAATTGTCGCCTACCGATAAACTTGATGTGACGCGAACACTCATGGCTGTTTTTATCTCATTAGGAATTGTCGCCGTATCTGATTTTCTATCGCAATCTATCGAGGCTGGATTTGGCATTAAGGTATCCTCGCTCCTCTTTGTAACGGCAGGTTCCATTGTCTTTGCGAATCTTTTTAGGGATCTGGCGCTTAAACTTAACAGTGCTGAAATCATTGGCTATGCGTTTTTGCAGGTTTTCTTTGGTGTCATTGGTGCTAACGCTGATGTCGTTCTTGCGGTAACCCAGGCACCACAGATTTTTCTTATGACGGTGACGTTGCTGAGTATTCAACTCTTGGTGCTCTTCACACTTGGACGTCTTGCTGGGCTTGACCTACGCTCACTAATTATTGCGGCGAATGCCAACGTGGGAGGACCTGCAACAGCAGCGGCCATGGCAACAACGTTTGGGTGGCGCGAACAAGTTATCCCCGGAATCCTCACAGGTGTTCTTGGATACGCGGTCGCAACCTACATTGGGGTATCTATAGCTGATATTTACAAAGTGGTTCTCTAAGCACGTCAATGAAATGTGATGAGCCCTATTGGTTCATCACCTCACACAAATTCCGTGAATATATGACATAGAAAAGCCGGGACATAGCCCCGGCTTTTTTTATACTGCGGGTGATTAATACCCCTCGCGCTCAAAGCGTTTCCGCATGAGTTTGCGCACGCGTCGCTCTGATTCTGCCTTTTGACGCAATTTGCGTTCAGAAGGTTTCTCAAAATGACGACGAAGCTTGATCTCCCGAAAGAGACCCTCACGCTGAAGTTTCTTTTTCAACGCACGAGCGGCCTGATCTACATTGTTATCTCGAACAATAACGATCATGACAATCACTTCCTTTCTAAACTGATTAAAACAAAAAAGCAGTAAAGCAAATCTACATGATTCATCCCCAAAAGTCAAGAATTTGCCGCTATCGACGTATTCAGCATATCTCTTGGCGGTATTTAGGTTTTCGCGGCTTACCCAGGCCTTACGTACGACGATGGAACGTATGCGCCTTGAACCTCCTAACCTCGCCCTGCCCCAGATGTTGCGGCAGCGGCGCCTACTGATGAATCATCTGCGGGCTCTTCTGCGCACGTCCCAAAACCTGCACGCATTTTCGCTTCAAGCTCATTAGCCTCTTTGATTAAATCTGTTAATTTATATTGTGCAGGTGCCTCCCCCTGCTCGACCGACTTACAACACCATTTGAATGCTTCTGATTAATCTTTCGCAAGGTACGAGCACTATGCGCATAAATAAGTCCTAATTTATATTGTGCAAGCGCGTGCCCTTGATCAGCAGCCTTACGATACCATTTGACAGCTTGTTTCTCATTTTTCTCAAGACCACCTGTGCCCTTGGCATACATAACTCCTAAATTATATTGAGAGGGCCCATCAGAAAAGCCTTCAGCTTCTATTACTGACAAATGAACAAACAATAAACCGACAACATAAGGCCACAAGAAAAACATAAACAAGATTCCAATGCTAAAATTAATTAAAATAGGATGATCATAAAAAACACAAGAGATAATAGCCCTTTCATTTAATTTTGGGGACTATCGGTTTAATGTGAAATTGAATTAATTTCGGCATCGTCTTGCCCACCCTAACCTCGCCCTGCCCCAGATGTCCCCTCTTTGGCGTTATCTACGCATACTTGCAAAAAAACGCATATTTTTCACAACAAAATGTAATGTGACTGTTGCGTGGGGCGCGGACATGTTTCTTGAAAAGAAAGTTGATGAATACCAACCATTCGCCGGGGTGTGCTCAATTTTTGCGCACTTAGATTAAATATGAATGAACTCTTAACGCAATCACTTTGTCCCCACCTCTATCCCCAACTTTATCCACAGCTTATGGGGATAACTAATTGGTCGGATTTTAGCTAATTATATGACAAATAGACTTGACAGCCATTTACCGCATACGAGAAATGCGTTTTATCCACACCATAGAAATAATGGTTAACGTGCAGTATTTTCAGGTATAATTACCAGTATATAAAAACTAATCGGTTTCTTCTTCTGGGGATGGAGCCTCTTCTGTTGGCACAGCGTAAGCACCAGACAACCATCTATTTAAATCACGCAATTTACATCTGCGTGAGCAAAAAGGAAGATACTTATCCTCAATGTAACTTTCGTTACAAATTACACATTTTTTATTTTTAATAGGAGCTGGCGTGTCCATTGAGCACTCACAGTGAGAGATTTTTACTTCTCGCGGAAAATAATACGGCCTTGGGTCAGGTCATACGGCGTCATTTCAATTGTCACCTTATCGCCGACAAGCACGCGAATTCTGTTTTTACGCATACGCCCTGATATATGTGCCATGATTTCACGACCATTCTCTAGCTTTACACGAAACATAGCATTGGGAAGGAGTTCCTCAACAATGCCGGTAAATTCAATTGCGTCTTCTTTGGCCACTCGATGTCCTTATAAATATGTGGCGGATGGGGTGGGATTCGAACCCACGAAGGGCTTGCACCCTTGCCGGTTTTCAAGACCGGTGCCTTCAACCGCTCGGCCACCCATCCGTGTATGGCAGTAGTATCAATATTACAGCCTAAAAATCAAGTGTTTTTCTACATTTTCTATGCATTTGCTGTCTTAGCTGTGGTCGCATGGCATAGATCCTCAGGATCGCCCATGTGCAGACGCTGGTGGTTTCGGGCAATCTGGATTTGATGTTGCCGCTCCCGTGCCCGTGATTTCTGTTCATCTGTGCGGGTATTCACACAATGCGGGCATGTTACGCCCTCTTCAAAATCAGGAGACTCTTTATCCGAGGCATTAATGGGAAAGCGGCATCCGTGACACAGTTCGTACGTCCCAGGTTTCATATCATGACCAACGGAAACACGCTCATCAAACACAAAACACTCCCCCTTCCACAGGGTTTTATCTTGGGGCATTTCCTCGAGATAGCGCAAAATCCCTCCCTTAAGATGATATACGTCCTTAAATCCTTTGCTTTTGAGATAGGCCGTCGATTTTTCACAACGAATCCCCCCGGTACAGCACATGGCGATCGGTTTGTCTTTATGCGGCGCTAACTCAGTATCCACATAGGCGGCAAATTCCCGGAAACTGGTCGTGCGGGGATTACGTGCATTGTCAAACGTTCCCATTTGCACCTCAAAATCATTACGCACATCCACCACAACGGTATCTTTCTGGGAAATCAGGGCATTCCACGCCGCCGGTTCCAGATATTCACCCGTACCTTTGTTTGGATCAGCTTCGTTTGGCACGCCACTGGTCACGATTTCACTTTTCACCTTAACCTTAAGGCGCATGAAGGGCATTTCCGCGGCATGAGATGTCTTCCAGTCGATCGCCGCCACACCCAGGTCAGTTTCAACGTAAGCACGAAATGCAGACATAGCGACATCTGTCCCCGCCATTGTTCCATTGATGCCCTCATCGCCAAGTAACGTTAATCCCTTGATTTTATGTGTCTTACAAAAGCGTAACAGTTTGGCTTTTATCGCCTCAGGGTCGTTGAGTGTTTGAAATTTATAGTACGCGCAAATGGTAACCATGGGGTCATTTCATATGATTGATCTTTGATTACATAGCGAAATATCGTATACTTTTCAAGTTATCTAACTGAGTTAATATGTTTTTACGTGAAATACGCCGTCGCACACAGCGTTTAATCTGGCCTATTATTGGGGTTGGTGTAATTATGTATTTTTCTTTTCACCTGGTGAGCGGATCCCGCGGATTCCTTGCGTGGCGTAATTTGACGAATCATATTGATATGCGCCAAGCACACCTCAATGACCTCATCGACCAGGAACAGTATTACCTACACCGGGTGAACCTCCTAAAAGGAAAAACAGCCAGTACGGATCTAATCACCGAACGGGCAAAGCAAACACTAGGCCTCGCCCGTTCGGATGAAATCGTTGTGATTCACGAACGCACGTAAATCTAATCCCCGGGAACGGACAAACTAATCTAGGAAACGCATACAAAAAAGCCCTGGAAACGACATGCGTCACCAGGGCTTTTATGTGTCGTTATGTGCAGTAATTACATGCCGAAGCGGTAGGTAACCTTGGCCATGATACTAGAAACATTACCCGGATTAACTCTCACATGGCGAGCAGATGAAACTGTAGGAGTCCCTATGTTGTCTGCATTGTGCACTATATTGGATTTAACAAAACGATGGTTATACTCAAGGCCAACCAAAAGACATCTCATTACTGAGGCTTGCATACCTACTCCGAACCTAAAACTATTTAGTCTAGACGTTTTCCTCGATGCATGCATTTTAGTAGCAAGAAGAGTTGAGGCTCGTGTATAGTTAACTTCAAACTTAGTTGATCCATAGCCCAATTTTATATATGGCATGAAACTATCAACGGAATAACCAGCAAGAAAAGATAGTCCGAAATCATCTTTTGTATAAAATCTATAATTCAGTGGCATCGGGGAAGCTGCATCATGGCGACCTATAGTACTTCTTGAGGACGAGTGATGGGTAAACTCAAACTCTGAACCGATGTGAATGCCATTGTATAAGTTTTGTAAATACGATATGTGCAAACCAAGTCCAAATCCTTTAGTGTTAAACTGTTGCTTACCAGTTTCAATGCCGTCACGGCGCACCTCTTTTGAACTTGCCTGAGCAGTGAGCATACCCACGTGCACCCCTGTTTGCACGCCCTGGAACTTAGATTCCGCAGAAATGGCTGTCAGACCGATCATGGCAAGACTTAGATAGGTGATTTTCATTGTGACTCCGTAATATAGTTAATTACTAGATAATTGCAGGAAAATTACCCAGGGTGAAACACAAATAAAACACATCCTATAATCACCTGTTTGCACGTTGTAAAATAACAACAGTACCCCATACAAAAAAAGCCCGGGAAACGACATGCGTCACCAGGGCTTTTGCGTTAATTATGCAAAAATTTACATACCAAAGTGATAAATAAAGCGAACACGAATAGAGTCTTGTGAAATAGACTTTACCCTGTATGTACGAGCAGTTCCACTGGCTGCATCATTATCCGAGTTCATATCAGCAAGTATCTTTTTACCACTCGAAAAAGCGTGGACAAAATCTAGCGCCATGTGAAATGAGTTTGTAAGGGCTAATTGCGCTCCAAGCCCAAGATTAATTCCAGAAAACGTTTTAGAAACCTTTGATGATGTGGCAGGATCACCAGAAACAGATGCATGCGAAGCTTGAATCTTGTACTTTGTCATGCCGTATCCAAGACGACCGTAAGCAAGCGTTTTATTATCAAATGCATACCCAGCAAGAAGGGCACCGTTCATTTCACCCATTCTTTTAATTGAGAGTCCGTGGGCACCGGGCGCTGCCGGATCAGCACCACTAATAGCCGAATTCGATGTATAGCCAGCCATATTGTATTCACCCTCAACGCCTAAATAAAATCTATCCCTAAACTTATGGATGTATGACACAAAGCCGCCACCTAACAATCCAGCCTTTGACTGATTAAATTTATCAGTCGGTTTAAGATTGAAAGTTTTAACTTTTTTAACGCTGTGAGTACTGCTTGTGTATCCAAGCTGTGCTCCCACGTTAATACCTTGAAATGATGCCGCGGTCGTGTATGAAAGAGTGGCTAACGCAAGTATAATGGGTAATCTAATATTCATTTTAAATCCTTATATAAAGTTTATTGGGTAAAGCTAAAACCTTACCCAATAAAAAAAACGCATCTATATTAAAGAAGAAGCAACAAGTGCAGATCTAATACTAGTTGATCCTTTGGCAGTTTTGTGGTCATTCCGCAGCAAACTGAGAACATCCTTCATTGCATCCTCTAGAGTTTCACCTTCACGTGCCCCCAAAAGTACGCGCAAGCGCTCATCTTGCTCTTCACGCGTCGTTGCATCACGGTCAAGAGGTGCATGTGCCACAGAACCGGACATCCACTCATCAATGGTAACTTCATCACGAACCTTCAACTCAGCTGCCGAGCGAACGACAGCACCAGCGTTAATGTCATCAGCATACGTATCTTCAACAAGCCTTGAAGCAACTACTTGAAGATAAGTCACATCACCCCCAGCAGAATCAAGAACTTGGTGTTTGAGGGAGAGGCAATTAAGTGCGGCTTTACGTTTGATTGCATCGGTATCCGCACCATGCGCTCCTAATTGAGTCGCAATTTGCGTCTTGTACGCACCTTTATCAACAACAGCCCCACCAGTACCTGTTGGATCAAAATCTACAACAGGGTTTGGATTAGAAGCCACTGAATCAATCAATGCATCTATATCACCATCCCAGGCAGCAACTGCTGTCGTCGTGAGGGCACCACCGACCATCTGGGTGGCCGATGACTTCATACGTTCAGCCAAGGTCGGATCAGCGCCGGCGGCATATCCTGTTGACCACTTAGCTTCAGCAACTTCAGCAGCAACAGAAGCAGTACCAAAACCACTTGCGGCAATAACACGAACAAGTGCAACGTCAGCAGAGTCTGCGGCACTATCAATTTTTGCACGCACAGATGCCGCAATTCCAGCACCACGAGGATCCAAACCTGTAGCATTCATAATAGCATTATCAAGTTTGGTAATTTTGGTCGCATCTATTGCCGCGACTGCTGTGACCGCGGCTTCAATCTCTGCATCAGATCCACGAGTAGCTACATCAAGTGCAAGTTTGCGTACTGCAGGATTTGGGTCTGTGACATCTGCCAGTGAATTTGCTGCACGGGACAGCACCCGCGATGCGGTGCAATCATTTACCGAGATAAGCACAGCACCCACAAGAGCTAACGTTTTCAATAAATTTGTCATTTATAATTTTCCTTACGTAAAATGATTAAAAATTTAGATAAATTGAAGCTATCAAGTGGGAAGCACCCAAACAAGCGCTAAAATGTGATAGCTAGTATGATTAAATAACGTAAAAATTACTGTGTGCAGCACCAACACCCACAGCTGGTGTTTTTCGCCGTAGCAGGCAGTGTTTCAGTACCTATTGCGTCGCCTTCCTCACGAATTTTGGAAAGCTCGCGCTTTATAGCCAGCATCAAGCGTTCTTGCAGCTCTTTCGTGGGGCTAACCACGCTTTCAGCTGCTGAAAACTTGGCACGTAACTCCTCGGGAAGTTCACTTATAGCAGCAGCTATTTCCTCGGCTGAACCCGCCTTTGCGGCTTCTTTTATCAAAAACCTTAAACGCACGTCCTCAGGAAGAGCATGAGTGAAATTGATAGCTCTTCTGCCCTTAGGACTCGCCATTAGGGCTTTGAATTCAGCATTTTTCGCCTCACGTGTGGCGGCGGGGGTGGAAGCCGACGCGGCTGTGTCCTCAGAATCGGCAATTGATGCCGATGACGCACCAGCAGACGCCGCGGCGGCTGGCTCGTCTGAGGGGACTTCTGCGGGCAATAACGCCTTAGCTGTTTCGTCTGTATCACTTCCCTCCCTATTCCCGTCCACTCCGGGAAGTGCCGCCCCACGACGCACACCAAACGGTCTGCGACGCAATTCCACAGGAGGCGAATTAAACGGGCGCACCGCTGCCGGTGGTTCATCCACATCAGTCGGGTCCTGTGCACCCAGGGCATCACTGGCCTGTAAAAGTGTGGGACACATAACAAAACACAGCGCACACACGATATGTGAATGTCGCATCCAGTATAGACAGGTTTCGTAGATATCTTTTTTGCTCATAGAATTTATTTTCCCAACCATCCAGCAAAAACCTAACAAATTTTTACTTCATAACCAAAAACAAATTACGAATGGTAAGTATGTTCCTGACATAACGTAACGACACCGGTTCACGAACACAGGCGTGATGGCTTTCAAGGCGCAAAATTTCCTTGATCAGCCGCGCACGCGGATCACCAGGGAATTAAGCATCCGCTCCAGCGCCTGCCCCTGCCACCGCTGGTTCAGCATCCGCACCCACTTCTGCTCCTGCTGCCGCTGGTGTCGTTGCTTTCCGTTCAATTCCGGGGGCAAAAACAGGAATGAGACGTTCAATCACATCGCCGTGAGATTCGCCCAACAATCGAATTTCATGGGCAAGCATAGCATCGGGCGCAGAACCAGCTAAGGTCAACGCAGCAACAACGCGGTCAACTGTCATCGCGTCATCTTTTATGCATCGCAAGTCCTCATCAAGTCGATCTTGGTCGCTGGTAAAACCTCTGATAACTTTAACCGCGGCATGCAAAATATCTCCCTGAAGTGAACCCGCATCGGTATAACCTTCACCCGGGTCAGCATAGCGCAACAGTGCTGCGATCACACTTCTATCACTGTGTGCATCACGCCATCCCCCTCCGTCAGAGGAAAGGACTGACTCACCCGCCGTTTGCGGACTGAGTAAATCTGTGTCACCTTCTGCACCGCTTGAGGGATCAGCGTTAACATGAGCCACCAGGGCATTGGATAGCCTATTCAAATGCGCAAGAGGCATTGTTTGCATTGCTTCCTCAAGCATTTCAGGTCGTGCCTTTACCGCAAACCTTAGGCCACTCTTGATATTTCGCGGGGTGGCACCTTTTTCAGTAGCAGATTCAATTTCCGCAAAGGGAAACGAAGCCTCAGCAGCCATTGCAGCCCCTCGTGCCTCGCTTCGTGCCTCGCTGGCGTTCAATGGGGTGTCTAATGTGACTGAGGCAACGAAAGTC
>CAYGTJ010000027.1:1761-10736 GCA_964352755.1 uncultured Alphaproteobacteria bacterium | reverse complement strand
TACCGACGCACCTCATGGCACCTCGTTAATACCATCATGCTCATCCCCAAGACCAAGCTCAGGAGCCGAGCACATCTTCGCGTGTGATTCGACACTTCGCACAACACCTTTTTTGAGAGTATCACCCGTGGCTGGAATAACAGTTCCAGGCAACGCAACGGCAACCTTAATCCCCTTGCGTGCATTGGGAGCACCGCACACAACCTGCAGATGATTCATACCAACGGCAACCTTGCATACACGCAAACGATCCGCATTGGGATGCTTTTCAGCCTCCAAAATTTCACCAACAAGAATATCTTTAATGGGGTCAGCGGGGTTCCAGACATCCTCGACCTCAAGCCCAATGCGCGTTAGCATATCACCCAGTGCATCAACAGACAGTGTTGAATCAAGGTGATCAAGTAACCATGTATGTGTAAATTTCATTGGAACCTACCACTTAACAAAATGAAACGCGTGCGCTGAAGAAACACCGTAGTGATCAGACCACCGAGCATCGCCTTCATAAAAACTGCGCAAATCAGAAATGCCGTATTTCAGCATGGTTATACGCTCAATTCCCATACCAAAGGCAAACCCTTGATATTCTTCCGGATCAACACCGCATTGTTCTAATACATTCGGATGAACCATGCCACACCCCAGCACCTCCATCCAATCATCTCCCTCACCCAGGCGCATAATGTCTTTATCCCGGGTGCAGTTCACATCCATCTCAGCTGATGGCTCTGTAAAGGGAAAGTATGACGGGCGAAACCGCACTTTTAGATTTTCCGTTTGAAAAAACTGGCGGAAAAACTCATAAAGTGTTGCTTTAAGGTGTCCCATATGGATACCTTTATCAATATACAATCCCTCAATCTGATGAAAGTTAGGCGTATGCGTCGCATCAGAATCGCTACGATACGTACGTCCAGGCACGACAATCTTAAAGGGTGGTTCTCCCTTTGTCATCGTACGAATCTGTACAGGTGATGTTTGTGTGCGCAACACAAGCGGCAACCCAGATTCATCCAACCCATTCAAATAGAACGTGTCCTGCATTTGACGTGCGGGGTGGGATTCAGGCATATTGAGCGCCGAAAAATTATTATAGTCTGTTTCAATTTCCGGGCCCTCAACAACATCAAATCCCATTTGATTGAAAATACTGATAGTTTCATGCATGCCTTGGGAAAATGGATGCAACCGTCCCTGTGGTATATCTTGTGTCGGTAACGTAACGTCGACTTTTTCTTGGGAAAGACGCTGTGCTAAGGCATCTGCCTGTAAGGAATCACGATGTGACGCAAGTGCAGCTTCGATTTCCTGACGTACGGTATTAAGTTCTTGCCCATGAGTACGGCGCTCATCAGGACTCATAGACCCCAGGAGTTTCATTGCCCCTGTGACGTGTCCTTTCTTCCCCAGAAATGACACACGCAGTGCATCTAAATCCTGAAGAGAACAAACAGCCGCTAATTCCGTTTGAAACTGTTTCCTAATGTGGAGAACTTCCATAAATACGTTCGTGCAATTTTTGTATTACAGCAATTTCATATGAAATGCATTAAAATGCAAGCGCCAAGTCCTGGAATTAGAAACAATTTAGAGTGAACGCCTAATGCAATCAATACGTCTTAACCTTCACCCGTAATCCTTGTGCGCCTCGAGTGCAAAGTTTTTATGCAAAATATTCAGCATTTCCGGGCTTCGCAGCGCATACATAATGGCAGCACTCGTCATTAAATGATCTGGCATTTGTTCCGATGTGACCGGTGGCAGCATTGCCTCCACCGTTCCATCATTGCGTAAAATAATCACGCAATCATCAGAATTCACCTCAACGCTTCGTTTTTGGTTCTTAATAATCATACATAGCCTTCCCCTACCAGCACTTCTGCTGATAACGAATTATTACGCTGCTTCTCTATCTTTGGCAACTGGTAGTTCTAACTGAGCCTCAAGTTCACGCCATTCGCGTGGGGACATTCCGCTTGATTCTTGGGTGACCTTTTCCCCCTTAAGCATGCGCGTTATCGCGTCTTTCGCCTGCGCAGACAAATGACAGCCATCCACCTTGTAATCAAGAAACGCCTCAAACGTATGTGGCACCCAACGCTTTACAACATCGAGCATCTTTTCAGCATACACACGTATCTCATATTGTGAGTGGCTATCAGCACGCAAGCGCAGAAAATGCAGGAAATTATGAAGATCAATCTTCCAATACCACTGTGTATAACTATTCAACGTCAGATTCATCCGCGCCAGCTCTCGGGCAAGTCCCTGCTTTGACGGGTCATGCGCATTACCTTCGGCGTCTTCGTTGAGCATCTCTTCATAATGATCATAACAGCGCGATGCATCGTCTTTCAGATAGTTCAGCACTTTTTCAGCCTCATCACCTTCGAGTAAGTCACCACGCCCCTGATTATTGATTGAAGATTGCGCCGCCAAATGGGCGCGATCAGGTATGTAAAACTCCTTATCAAGGATTGAGTACCGCGCCGAATATTCATTAACATTGGCCGTGCGGTGACGAATCCATTGGCGTGCCACAAAGATTGGCATCTTAATATGAAATTTAATCTCACACATCTCAAACGGCGTGGTGTGGCTATGGCGTAACAAATATCGAATTAGCCCACGATCTTGAGAAACCTTCTTTGTTCCTGATCCGTAGGAAATACGTGCTGCCTGAACAATAGAATGATCAGTCCCCATATAATCCACTACCCGAAAAAAGCCGTGATCAAGCACAGGAATAGCATCGTAAAGCATTTCCTCTAACGCGGGCGCCACGGGGCGCTTTGTCGTGTTGGTTTGATTTTTTTGATTTTCTATTGCGTCGCGCTGTTCATGAGAAATTGCCATATTAAGCCTCTACCAATTGTAAGTTTTATTGATTTCTACTAAATCAGAAATACCAACAAAAGCAACACCGTAAACTTGAAAAACATTAAACACGCAGATTTTTTAACCTAATCATTGAAAATTTAACCTTCTTCGCCTATATATATAGGGTCAGTTTACTGACTATGGTGATAAACGGCTTATGGAATAAGCGTTACGGACCCGGGGGCGGTACCCGGCATCTCCACCAGTCAAGCCTATTCGTTTGCCGGGTGGGGATGAAATAGGATCGACGTGCGTAGTAAAGATATGCTTTTTGCCCGGTGTTGTTCCGCTGTTATCGGACTAAACTATATAATTGCAAACGAAAATCGTATTGCTATGAATGACAACAGCCCAATGGAAGCTTTCGCAGCTGCCTAAGGTCAGTTATTCATGCGGTCTGTGGGGCACCGGGCAACAGAAGCCCCACACTGCTATTCGACAACAATCAGACCAACTTGGCAAAATTTCTCTGTATTAATGATGACATTTCATGACAAAAAACTTGCATATAATGAACTAAGTAATATATTTATCCTGGTTGGCCAGGAGTAAAACATGCAAACGCCATTTGATTATGACGCAATCGTCCAAGATGCGTTACTAGATTCTGTTTCTCGCATCATTGATAAAGTTGCGAAAGACGGGTTACAAAATGACCATCATTTTTACATCACATTTCGCACGGATCGCCCCGATGTCCGAATTCCTGAATTCCTGCGCGAACGCCATCCTTTTGAGGTAACAATCGTTCTGCAGCATATGTTCTGGGATTTAAAAACCACAAAAAAAGGTTTTTCAGTAACATTAAGCTTTAACAACACACCTGAAATGATTGAGGTTCCATTCTCGGCCTTGATTAGCTTTGTTGATCCTTCAGTAAAATTCGGCCTGCACTTTTCGCCGGATGAATCTCCTGCACCAAATGTTCACGATCAGGAACCAACACCAACTACACCGAGTGCCTCCAGAACTGCGTCAATCCCCTCAGGGAAAACACCCTCTTCGGCACCTGAAACAAAGGCGAGCTCAGGTGAAAAAGTTGTCCAGCTTGATCGGTTTCGCCGTTAAAAAAGAGATTTCTTTACTAAATGTCATTTGAGCATTGACATTTTGCCAGCTTAGACAAAAATGCGCGTTAATTATTATATGTTTTCTCATGCGATTTAATCGGCAGAAGTTTCGTCATTTTCTACTCACACCACGTCTGCCTGCATATGGGTTAGTTGAAATACTTGTTGCGCTGATTGTTATTGGCTTTCTTTTACGCGCAAGTGTTGGGCAGCTTTTCAGCGGTGTTGACGAAGCCCGCGTCAAAACGGCACTTTCTCAATACAAGAACATTCGCATTGCTGTCTCACAATTTCACGAAACGTATGATGCGTTACCTGGTGATTTTAGCGATGCCATCGAAAATTTTGGAACAACAAGCGTCAACGGCAATGGAGACGGCATCCTTCATGGAAACGGCCTTGCCCAACCGCAATCAAGTGAATCCGCTGCTTTTTGGCTTCATCTATCTCAGGCCAAACTTATTGTACTTCCTGACACCATTGATAAAGACACACCTGTTAAACCGAATTACCAGACGAGCGACTCAGGGTTTAGCAACGCAGGATTTTCAGTAATCAGCACCCCCTTTGGATGGGACGGCCTTTGGCTTGTTCTTGGTCGCACAACGAACGAGGGCACCAATGGCGGTGCATTTACCCCCCTTCAAGCGAAAAAATTCCTCAAGTCGGCAGGGCTAAAGGCAACCCAAACGGGCAATATCCGCATCGCAAATGGCGTTGGTTCATCTAACTGCCTCCGGGGTCGTAAACTTAGCCTGCAATCAAAAGCACGATCCTGCACCGTATATTTTCGTCTCTGGGAAGAATGATAAGGGATAAATGAGGTGCGAAAATTAACATGAGGCGATCAGTAGTGCGATTCTTAATCCGCCCAAATCTTAGGGCTTTTGGACTGATTGAGGTGTGCCTCTCGTTGATAATCCTCGGGTTTATTGTGACAATGTCAATGAATATGACAACAATCACCGCAAAACAACGTCACCTCCATCGTCAGGCGAACAAACTGAAACACATCCGAAAAGCACTCAACCTCTACTATCGTGCGAATAAAACCTACCCGCTCCCCAGTGGATCTGATGGAATCTCTCCTGACGTCCCTCGCACGCCCTCCTCACGCGGATACTCAACCGGGTATGTGCCCGTAAAAACACTTGGTCTCATTGATATTTCCCAAGAATCACACCTTGGCTATGCCGTGATTGATGCCATCACGTATCCACCACGTGTTTCAAATGAAGACGTAGACAATGATGGAGCAGGCCTAGCTATAGATGAACCAGCCCCAACCGAAGTGCCAACCTTTCATGTAAAAGATTCACGTGGTTCACCCCTCATCGATGAACGTCGCCAAGCAATCGTTCTCATTATTGCCCCAAAATCCATTATAGACCGCATGCGAACGGCACACCTCACACTCACACGAACAGAACAGCGAAAAACACTCATAATCACCCAACCCAGGATCATAAGCTGATCAGAACATAAGCCCCAAAACCTCTATCACAACATGTGCCCTTATGAAAAATGGTGTGCCCGAGAGGATTGATGCCCCATCGCACCTGGCAAAACGTCGTTTTTGGGTGTCGAACCACTTTTTATATTCCGGAGGTTCTCAACAACCTCAAGCCTCTATCACAATATATGCCCTTATGAAAAATGGTGTGCCCGAGAGGATTCGAACCTCCGACCCCAGGATTAGGAATCCTGTGCTCTATCCGACTGAGCTACGGGCACACGTGTGACCTAAAGTACGAATACACCAGGTAAAAATCAATCATTTATTCATGGACTTCCTAATGACAAACAGCACATTCGCATTTATAACATAAAGAGTGGCATTTATGGCAAAGGAGGCTGTGATCATTACGATTCCTAATTTACTGACGCTGTTGCGCATACTCCTTGTGCCAGGCATTGTCTTTGCAATTCACCATCGAATCTACGATCTGGCCTTAGGGTTGGTTCTTATCTCAGGCCTAACTGATTGGCTTGATGGATATATTGCACGCGCTTTTCATGCAGAATCAAATCTGGGACGCTATCTTGATCCATTGGCGGACAAACTGACGGTTGTCGTTTTATACCTTCAGCTAACGTCACTTGGCGTTATCAGTCTTTTTACGACATTCGTAATTGTCGGGCGCGATATAGGTATCCTTGGCGGTGTTTTGTATTTAAAAAGCACGTCAACCAGGCTTACAATTAGTCCTTCGGTGATAAGTAAAATTAACACAGCACTACAATTGTTTTTGATTTATCTGGTACTAGGGCACCTTTTGCACCCATTGGTAATTCCCATGCAGATCATTACCATAGTAGACTTAATGGTTCTTGGAACAACCCTGTATTCAGGCTATGACTATATTAAAACATTTCAGGCACTTACGGACAAATGATTAAATCGCGGCAATATGCGCTGACATTTCGCGGCAATGATAGTTATCTCCCTGAAGATTACTGCGTTACCACCGCAAATAGTCTCATTTGGGAAGCCCTGCACGCCCCGCAAAAGTGGTCGAGTCATTGTGCCTTTTTAACCGCCCCTGATTTTGGTGGAAAAACCCACTTATCCCATATTTTTGTCCACACCATGAAGGGTGACCTATTGAACGGGCATGAGTTAACAGAACTTCCACCGGTTGGCCACAACGCCTTTATGTGTATTGATAACGCTGATGCCATTGCTGATGCTGAGCTCCTTTTTCACCTCTATAATAAGATAAAAGAACAAGGCGCACACCTTCTACTAACCTCATCCGTTCCTGTTAGTGATTTCCCGCACGACTTGCCCGATTTAACATCACGGTTGAAAGCTGCACACTTGTTAACTGTTGCGGAACCAGATGAACACCTGATGACCCAAATTTTTATGAAGCGTTTTGCTGACTTACAATGGCGTGTAAATGGGGATGTGTTGGCCTATCTTCTGCTACGCATTACGCGTACATTTAGTACTATTGCTAACGTCATCGATCACTTGATTCCTCTCGTTGAGGAAAACCACCGCAACATTACACTCCCTGTGATGCGAACCGTACTTCAGCAAATTAGCGCTTCAAAAGACGACGCGGATCACACGTGATTTGTTTAAGAAATTGGTTCATATGACCCGGAAGATCCGTTGTGAACGTCACACGTTCATTTTGCACCGTCTGAAACCCGAGCAACTGAGCACACAATTGTAGTTTCCACGCCCGGTTCATCACCTTATGCGCCGGCAACATGTATTTACGATCTCCGATCAAGGGGTGCTTAATGTGAAGAAAATGCTTGCGAATCTGATGCTTGCGGCCGGTCTTGGGTGTGACAGCCACCACAGATACCACCTGATCATCCAGTGTTCCCACAAATTTACGCTCAAACTTGGATTAAGCTGATTGTTAATTTCCCTTAGAATCTTCAAGATAATTATAGATTACCCCTTTAGCAGGGACTTTGCCCCAGACGACCGCAAAGTAAGTTTTGCGCACACTGCCTTCACGAAACTGCACCGACAGGTGTTCCGCAGCCTTGCGATCTTTCGCAACAACCATAAGTCCTGTTGTTTCTTTATCTAAGCGATGCACAAGACGACACCCTTGCGCAGGGCCCGTTTGAATACCAAGCTTACGATCAATCGCAGGAAGCAACCGATCAAGGCTTTGACTTACTTTCTCACCACCTTGGGATGACATACCATATGGTTTGCAAACAATCACAGCCTCAGGAAGATCTTTTACGATCATACCAACAACACGCGTGACATCTTTATCAGATATGGTCGATGTGGTTTCTGTTTGCATTTCAGGCAAAATACGAACCATAGGGATATCTAAGCGATCCCCAGGTGCCAAACGATAATCACCCTTCACCTTAACACCATTAAGCCGGAGTTTTCCCTCACGGATCAACCGGTAAACAGCACTCAAGGGTGTATCTTTAAAATGCTTTCGCGCCCAACGATCAACTCGCATTCCGGTTTCCGCTGATGTCACAACATGTTTTTTTGCATTTTTATCAGACATTTTCGTATTTTCCTCAATTCGGTTGTTGACCTATACCTCACAACACCGTATTTTGTGAACGAAAATTTGTGGGTGATTAGCTCAGCTGGTAGAGCATCTGACTTTTAATCAGAGGGTCGCAGGTTCGAACCCTGCATCACCCACCATTTTTTCAATCTTTCCAAATATTTATGACAAAAGTTTTCGTGTATTCTTAATGAATTTATTTCATTGCTATATTAGCTAAAATTTGAGTGTTTTTTTACCAGTAATTAATAACAACAATATATTATCAAGCCTATATAAAACAAGAATATAGGTATATAAAATGCGAATACAGTATTTTTTCTTGATGGCTTCCCTCTCTGCGACGTTATCTGCCAGCACGATCAGCACTCCGCTGGAATCTGCAATAACAACAGCTGATAACGCCCTTGCTACACATGGTGAAACGCTCACAAGCCTTGAAAACGATATCAATTCACTCGAAGCACAACTTCAAGATAAACGCCGCGAGCACATAAAGTTATCCCGCGCCCATGATGATGTGCAAAAACAACTTCTTACGGCACAGAGACTTCAGCTCGAAATTTATCACAAACAAGAGAAAATTGAAGATGCTCAAGAAGCGCAAGAAGATAAAGCTGAAGCGACTGAAGACAAAAATGTAACAAACGCCCTCCTCGATGCCCTTAAGGCACAGGGTGTAAACGTAGCACCAGTAACCAACCATCCCTCAGCCAAAACGAATGTGACTCAATATCAAGAATCATATGCACCAGCTCAGGCCGCCCCAATGGATCAACGTCCCTACGCGGCCGCTCCTGCTGATACTCATGCACAAACCTATGGACAACCTTTTGCGACACCACAACAACACGCACAAGCTATAGACCCACGTGCTAATGATCAAGAATCATATGCACCAGCTCAGGCCGCCCCAATGGATCAACGCCCTTACGCGGCTGCTCCTGCTGATACTCGTGCACAAACCTATGGACAACCTTTTGCGACACCACAACAACACGCACAAGCTATA
>CAYGTJ010000027.1:0-1661 GCA_964352755.1 uncultured Alphaproteobacteria bacterium | reverse complement strand
GACCCACGTGCTGATGACGTTGAAACCACACCGAAAGGTAGTTACGCGACACAATCAGTTCCATTTTCAGGAGCAGATTATCCACAAGAAAAAGCAGATATAAGCTCTCAACAGCCTATGTCTTTTCAACAGGCTTTACAGTCTGGTGTAATTACGGCACCACGGTCATAAAAAAAGTTAAAATTATAGCTAATTTTACACATGCGTTAATTCACTCTTAAGATTTTATGTGCTAGGTTTCCAGAGTAACGACCCTTTAATCACTACTTTGGAGCCTATTTTATGTCAGCTATGCACTCTTCTTTCATCGAAAATCATCTTGTTCCAACAGTGGTTGAGCAAACAGGTCGTGGTGAGCGTGCCTTTGATATTTTTTCACGCTTACTCAAAGAACGTATCATTTTCTTGACTGGTCAAATTAATGATGACGTGGCAAGCCTTGTTTGTGCACAGTTGCTATTTCTTGAAGCTGAAAACCCTGAAAAGGATATTGCCCTCTATATCAACTCTCCGGGTGGTGTTGTGACCTCTGCTATGGCCATGATGGATACAATGAACTACATCAAACCAGATGTGAGTACAATTTGCATGGGACAAGCAGTATCAGCGGGTTCACTTTTGTTGACGTGTGGTTCCAAGGGAAAACGTTTTGCTCTACCTAATTCACGCGTGATGATCCATCAACCAAGTGGTGGCTTTCGCGGGCAAGCAACCGACATCGAAATTCACGCGCAGGAAATCAAAAAAACACGTGAAAACCTTAATGCGATCTACGCTGAAACAACTGGCAAATCAATTGATGTTGTCAATAAAGCGATGGAACGTGACAATTTTATGTCACCCGAAGATGCAAAAGAATTTGGATTAATTGACAAAATTGTTGAACAACGCTCATAAGCGTAGGATAATTTTATTTGAAATTAATTCTGCGCATTAACGGATTATTATGAACTCTAGGTCATTCTAGTCTAACGAAACACTGAACTCTCAAGGTATCATCAATGGCTAATACACCATCAAACGAAACGCTCTACTGTTCATTTTGCGGAAAGAGTCAACATGAAGTCCGCAAACTTATTGCCGGCCCTACTGTATTTATCTGCGATGAGTGTATTGAGCTGTGTCATGAGATTGTTGATGGTGAGGAAATTAAAACTACTAGCACCTCTAACGGAAAAATCCCAACACCAAAAGAGATTAATGACACCCTTGAAGCTTATGTTATTGGCCAAGATCATGCCAAGCGCGTGCTGGCAGTTGCGGTACACAATCACTACAAGCGCTTACAATCTAATAATGCGAAAGGCGATGTTGAGCTTGCAAAATCAAACATTCTTCTCGCAGGCCCCACAGGTTGCGGAAAAACACTTCTTGCGCAAACACTTGCCAGAATCCTTGATGTTCCCTTCACAATGGCTGATGCAACCTCGTTAACTGAGGCCGGTTATGTTGGTGAAGACGTTGAAAATATTATCCTTAAGCTCCTCCAGGCCTCTGATTATGATGTTGAAAAGGCTCAACGAGGAATCGTCTACATTGATGAAATTGATAAAATCTCCCGCAAATCCGATAACCCCTCTATCACAAGAGATGTCTCTGGCGAAGGTGTGCAACAAGCCCTCCTCAAAATAATGGAAGGCACCGTTGCTTCTGTTCCCCCA
>CAYGTJ010000026.1:8851-10993 GCA_964352755.1 uncultured Alphaproteobacteria bacterium | reverse complement strand
GTATCATCATTTGTGCCGCACACGTATTTTCGATCGGTTACCTATCACCTATGATGAGAACCACCCAAGTTTAGCGGATCCTTTGCATACACACGTTGTGCTTTACTTTTGTGCAGATATCGTTGGGGTAGCACACGTGGAGATGCTGGCGGTAAAGGGCGAGGCGGCACTGCGCAAAATTATCGTTGATCGCAATCATGAACGTCAAGGACACGGGCAATTTATCCTACACAATCTTGAAAAATGGCTTCGTGAAAAAGGCGTGCACATGTTGCGCCTGCACGCGGGCGTGGATGCCGTTTCGTTTTATGAAAAGTGTGGATACACCAAGAAACCCTTTGATGATTTAGGCATTAACCCAGATACCATCGATATGGGGAAGAGCCTTTAAGCCTTAGCTATCAAGATCGGTCATGGTGATTTTTTTATAAAATTCATCATAGGTCTGGATAATTGTTGCGTGATCATCGTGGTAGGCATCCCAGACTTGTTGCCCCCAGTCTTTGATTGCTGCGCAGGTTTGTTCGTCGTCCTTTGCCCCCATGACGTCTTGAATAGTTAGCCACGTCGGGTTTTTGCGTTGGACAATCGGCGGCCACCAGGATTTTTCGGTACCGGCTAATTCGCGAAAGGCAATAATTTTATCTGGGGTATAGTTCTTTTCCAATGCAAGGTACAGGCCAATCAGATGGAGGTTCGCCGATTGGTTTGCGCGTTTGTCTGCTTGATCACCGATATGTTGCGCTGCATAGGCATCATTTGCCATCTGTCTAACCGAATTGAACACAGGGTGCGTGGCGGTTTTCGTGAGTAATAGCGTGTACATATGCCAGCACTCAGGAATAGCCCCGATATACGGGTGAGCATGGCCAGGCGAGGGGTCTTCATCATAGTTATGTAAACATCCGTAACATGTAATCGTTTCTGGCATGACGTGTGTTCTCTTTTTGTTTCCCCAATATCAATGAAGTATAGCATTTTTATTAAGTTTGTTGAGGATTTTTGTTTCATAGGTTGAGTTTAGTGAAAATAATGTTTTTGTGTATTGAAATATATGTTTTGTATTACTATATTTGAAACAACAATAAAAATAATCACGTTGAACTGGTGGTCTTTCTTACCCAGAGAGGCCATCTTTTTTTTGCTGGTGTCGTTTCTTTCACCCTTGCTTTTTGGGTGTTATCGGTCAACACTACGCAGCAAATCCAGATGATATTGCGGAGGTTGCAATGAATATTTTACGTCCCCTCGTGGCCACATCAGTTGGGCGCATTTTTCTTGCTCTTTTTAGTTTTATGGCCTGTGCGCATATTCTTCCCCTTGAGGTGCACAAAACATTTTATACGATTAGTCTTCTCATGAAAGATGTGTTGATGATCGTTTTGCCTCTGGTGATTGTGGTTTTCATTTCTTCAAGTCTTTCGTTGTTTCAGATGAAAGCACCCGCACTTATTGTAAGTATTATGCTTTTTGAGTTTGCATCAAATGCAGGTGCGGTCATGTTTGCATATATGTCAAGCCCCGTCGTTTTGAACCATGTAACGTCTTTGAGTGCTTTATCCACCACGAGTGCGTCACTGGAACCATGGTTTTCGATCGGTGCTTATCGCCCCGCATTGTGGAGTAGTGATAAAGCTCTGCTTGTTGGCGTGCTACTGGGATTGCTGACCGTTGTGTGGAAAGAGGCACCCTGGGATGTTGTTTTGCTGAGGGTTCGGGATCGTATTAATACGGTTTTTTCGCAAACTGTTGGGCGTGTGGCGCCTCTGTTTTTGATTGGGTTTTTATCAAATATGTATGCCGGGGGTGCGGGCAAAATATTCTCAGGTGGCCATGTTTCGGCGTTATTGATTGCCGCGGGTGTCGTGTGCGTGTACGTGGTTTTACTCTACGCAATAGCCGCTAAAGGCCACCCCGTGGCAACAGGTGTGGCGATGAAAAATGCGGCACCATCACTGTTTATGTCATTTACGACGATGTGCAGTATTACAACGATGCCTTACACCATTCAATGTGCTGAAAAAAACATGCGTGACCCAAATCTTGCGCGCATGATCATTCCAGCAACCACAAATATTCAACAAGCGGGTGACTGTTTGATGAACGCCCTGTTTTGTCTCATCATGCTCAAAACATATGGAA
>CAYGTJ010000026.1:0-8841 GCA_964352755.1 uncultured Alphaproteobacteria bacterium | reverse complement strand
TGTTTTTGCAACCGCACGTTTTGCAACAGCTGGCATCATGGGGGGAGCTATTTTTATTATGCTTCCTATCTATGAAAAATATCTTGGCTTTACCCATGAGATGTCCGCAATTTTGTTGGCGTTAAATGTTGTTTTTGATCCGTTGATTACAGCGTCAAATGTCTATGCTAACGGGGCATTGTGTATTATTTTTGAACGCTTTTGGACAGTTGTTGATTCAAGCGTTGGGTTTGTGCGTGCGCGTCTGCATTCCTCTTAAGTTTGCCCTTTAAGTTCACGGCGTTGGCATGTATCATGAGGATACGTTTACGTTTGTCTTAATGTGGAATCTGGGTATTTTCTCGTTGCTGCTGTTGCTATGATCGCGCTTTTAGTTTGCGTGGCAATATTTGCTGCTGTGGGCTTTTTGGCACCTCATAAGCCTGATCCTGCGAAAAACAGTCCTTACGAGTGTGGGTTTGATCAAGCGTCTCCCATTGCTACACAACTGCCCGTGCATTACTACCGGGTGGCGATTCTTTTTGTATTATTCGATTTGGAGATCGTTTTTTTGATGCCCTGGGCGGTTTCATTGACGAAAATGAACCTTACCGGATTTGTTGTGGGTATTGCTTTCACAGGCATTCTGGGATTAGGACTTTTGTATGAATGGAAAAAGGGGGCACTTCGATGGGAATAGGCAGTGATAAAATCCTCCGCCCTAAGGACAGATCAGGCACGACACTTACCCCTGAGGAACTCGCCAAGGGATTCTACAAAGACCTGAATAGCAAGGGCTATGTCCTGACAAACATTGATAAGGTTGTGGCATGGGCGCAAAGTAATTCACGTTGGCCGATGACGTTGGGTCTGGCATGTGGTGCGGCCGAGATGATGCAGGCCGCCGCCAGTCGCTATGATATGGATCGTTTCGGCATGCTTTTTCGCCCGAGTCCTCGTCAATCTGATCTCATGATTGTGGCGGGAACCCTCACGAATAAAATGGCACCAGCATTACGCCGTGTGTATGATCAAATGCCTGAGCCACGCTATGTTTTATCAATGGGATCGTGCGCAAATGGGGGCGGATATTATCACTATTCTTACAGTGTTGTGCGCGGATGTGATCGGATCGTTCCCGTTGATGTCTACGTTCCGGGGTGTCCTCCCACGGCTGAGGCGTTGATTTATGGGCTGATGCAGCTGCAACGTAAGATTCAAAAACAGGCTGCCTATGTGGTACGATGAGGCCTATGGACATGCCCGCCGTGATGGGCTTTGGGATGAACTGCACACGACGTTTAATCGTCATATGCGGATTCACTGCCGGAGGTTTGATCATTTGTATGTGGCAGTAAAACCGGAAACACTGGCCTCAACCCTACGGGTGTTGCTTGAAAACCGTCGTTTCCAGTTTAACCAATTGATTGATATTACAGCCGTAGATTATCCAGAATCAGAACCGCGCTTTCGTGTGGTATATTTTTTGCTTTCGATGAAATTTAACATGCGTCTTCAGGTGGTGTGTGATGTTGCCGAAGGTGATTCGTTGGCATCAATAAGCGATGTTTTTCCTGTTGCGAATTGGTACGAACGTGAAATATGGGATTTGTTTGGTATTCCTTTTGATAATCATCCAGATTTGCGACGTTTGGTTACTGACTATAATTTTGAGGGGCATCCTCTTCGTAAAGATTTCCCCGTGTATGGGGACTATGAGGTACATTACGATGAAGACACGCGCGCGGTTGTGCGGGCACCGGTTGATCTGCCCGTGGCCTTTCGTGAGTTTGATTTCGCGTCACCGTGGAAGGGATATGATGATCCGTTGCCCGGCGATGAAAAGGCCATGAAACCAGCGCGCAACACCCAGAATAACGAAAAAAGTTCAGATGTATCTGATGCACAGTCTGAGGAGAACCGCCCATGAGTGAGCATCCATCTGCCGCAAAAAAGCAGGACAAGAACACATACACCCTGAACTTTGGCCCGCAACATCCAGCAGCACACGGGGTGTTGCGCCTGGTTTTGGAAATGGATGGTGAGTATGTTGCCCGAGCTGATCCCCATATTGGCTTGCTTCATCGGGGGACAGAAAAACTGATTGAGCACAAAACCTATTTGCAAGCAATTCCCTATTTTGATCGCCTCGATTATGTGTCTCCTATGTGCCAAGAGCATGCGTTTGCACTCAGTGTTGAGCGCCTACTTGGGATAACGCCGCCCCCGCGGGCACAGTGGATTCGCGTCTTGTTTAGTGAATTAACACGGATAATGAATCATCTCCTCAATGTGACGACCTATGCCATGGATGTGGGGGCGATTACGCCGTTACTCTGGGGTTTTGAACAGCGTGAGCAAATCATGGAATTTTACGAGCGCGTTTCTGGATCACGACTTCATGCGGCCTATTTTCGCCCCGGCGGTGTGGCGGCAGATTTGCCTCACGGTATTGATGTTGATATTCGGGCATTCTGTAAGAAACTCCCCAAAGTGCTCAATGATATTCGCGTAATGCTTGACGATAATCGCATATTTATTGAGCGCTCACTTGGCGTAGGTGAAATCTCAGAAAAAGATGCAATCGCGTGGGGATTCACTGGGCCTAATTTGCGTGCCTGTGGTGTGGCGTGGGATTTGCGGCGGAATCAATCGTACGAAGTCTACGATGAGATTGATTTCGAAATTCCTCTGGGTCACAATGGTGATTGTTACGATCGGTATCAGGTGCGAATGGCTGAAATTGAGGAATCTCTCAAGATCATTGATACCTGTCTTGATCGCATGCCCACCGGGGCAACGATGGTTGCTAATCACAAAATTGCAGCACCGAGCAAGCAAATGGCGATGGAAGATATGGAATCACTTATTCACCATTTTAAGCACTACACCAAAGGATTCGACGTTCCTAAGGGCGAGGTTTATGCCGCCGTTGAAGCCCCCAAGGGTGAGTTCGGTGTTTACCTGGTGTCTGATGGAAGTAATCGCCCCTATCGGTGTAAGATTCGCCCCAGCAGTTACCCATGTGTTCAGGCAATGGATTTCCTTTGTAAGGGGGCATTGCTTGCTGATGTCTCTGCAATTCTTGGGTCTCTTGACGTGGTATTTGGTGAGGTGGATCGATGAGTGATATCCATACATTCACGGATGAGCAGCAAAAACAAATTACGAAAATTTGTGCGCGCTATCCAAAAGATCAGAAACAAAGTGCCGTGATGCCGGTACTTTGGTTGCTGCAAGAAGACAACGATGGCTGGTTGACCCAAGGGATGATCGAAGCCACCGCGCAATACCTTGATATGGAACCGTTGCGTGTGCAGGAGATCGTTTCATTTTATACGATGTTTCATGACGCCCCTGTGGGGAAACACCACGTTCAGGTGTGTCGCACATTATCATGCAAATTGCGCGGTGCGGGTGCAGTCTATCAGGCGTGTCGCCAACAGTTGAATTTAGCGGACGGCGAGTTGTCATCAGATGGGCGATTTTCGTTGTCCCGGGTAGAGTGTCTGGGCTGTTGTGCTAATGCACCTGTAATTCAGATTAATAAAGACATTTATGAAGATCTCACGCCAGAGACAGCATCTGATATTCTTAAAAAATTGCAAAATGATGAGCCTGTCGCGGCTGGATCTGCCCTTGGTCGAACGGCATCTAAGCCCTGGAATGCCAAGGATGTAGAAAAGAGGCAAAAAAATGCTGACAAATAAAAATCGCATTTTTACAAACCTCTACGGTACCGAACCTGTGCCCCTAAAGGCGGCACAAGCCCGGGGGGATTGGGTTGCAACGCGTGATATCCTGAAAAGATCACCTGAATCCATCCGTGAGGACGTAACACAATCAGGTTTGCGCGGCCGGGGCGGGGCGTGTTTTCCAACAGGTAAGAAATGGTCATTCATTCCTAAGGATTCAGCGAAGCCAAAATATCTTGTTGTCAACGCAGATGAGAGCGAACCAGGCGCATGTAAAGATCGGGAGATTTTACGCCATGAACCCTATAAGTTACTTGAGGGCGCCCTCATTTCGGCTTATGCAATTGGTGCGGAAACTGTTTACATCTATATTCGCGGCGAATATTTTGCCGAGGCAGAGATTCTCGAGCGAACAATCGATGATCTTTATCAAAACAAACTTCTAGGTGAAAATATTCTTCGCACGGGGGTTACCTGTAATGTTTATGTTCATCGGGGTGCGGGTGCCTATATTTGTGGGGAGGAGTCAGCACTTCTTGAAAGTCTTGAGGGGAAAAAGGGGTGGCCACGGCGACGCCCCCCGTTTCCTGCGGTTGCGGGGCTTTACGGATGTCCAACAATCATCAATAATGTGGAAACCATTGGGCAAATTCCTGCAATTGTTACGCGTGGAGCTGCGTGGTTTGCGAAACTTGGCGTTCCCAATAGCACCGGCACAAAGATTTTTTCAATCTCTGGTCACGTTAACAATCCTTGTAACGTTGAGGAAGAGTTCGGCATTCCTTTGCGTACACTCATTGAAAAATACGCAGGCGGTGTGACAGGTGGGTGGTCGAATCTATTGGCGGTTATTCCGGGGGGCAGTAGTATGCCACTTCTGCCAAAAATCACATGCGACACCCTAACGATGGATTTCGATAGTTTAGCTGCGGTCAAATCTGGTCTCGGCACCGCGTCAATCATCGTGATTAGTCGTGCCGTGGATATTGTTGATGCGCTTGTGAATATTGCGGGTTTTTATGCCCATGAATCATGCGGCCAGTGCACCCCATGCCGTGAAGGAACGGGGTGGATGCTTCGAACACTGACACGATTGAAAGAGGGGCGCGGGAAACTTGAAGATCTCAACGATTTACAAGAGGTAACCGAACAAATAGCGGGAAACACGATTTGTGCGTTTGGAGAGGCGGCTGCCTGGCCGATTCAAGGTCTCCTGCGGCACTTTATGCATGACCTTGAAAAACGCTTGGGGGGACGATCATGACCAAACCGATTCACTTAATGATTGATGATCGCCGCATTGAAGTTCTTCCCGGGACGTCTGTGATTGAGGCCGCACGCACCATCGGCGTTGAAGTCCCTCACTTTTGTTATCACCCCAAACTTGAAGTCGCGGGTAATTGTCGGATGTGTCTTGTTGCTGTTGAGGGGCAATCAAAACTCGCCGCAAGTTGTACACTCACCGCAGAAGACGGCATGGTCGTCCACACAAAGACCCCGCGTGTGCGAGACGCCCGTGCGGGTGTTCTGGAGTTTTTGTTGATCAACCACCCGCTTGATTGCCCGATTTGTGACCAGGGCGGGGAATGTGATCTGCAAGATTTAACCATGGAGTATGGCCGTGATCAGGGACGGTTTTTTGACGAAAAACGTGCCGTGACGGATAAACCCCTAGGCCCCCTCATTAAAACGGTGATGAATCGGTGTATTCATTGCATGCGGTGTGTTCGTTTTGCCCAAGATGTCGCAGGTGTTCCTGAGCTGGGGTCGTATGGGCGCGGGGGTCAAACTGAAATTGTGACGTATCTTGATAAGGCCATGACCTCGGAACTCTCAGGGAACACGATTGATCTTTGCCCCGTGGGGGCGCTTACATCTAAGCCATTTGCATTCAAGGGGCGCCCGTGGGAATTGCATCACACACAAAGTATTGACGTCATGGATGCCATGGGGACACCCATCCGAATTGATAGTCATGAGGGTACGGTTAAGCGCATTCTTCCCGTTAGTCGTGACGGCGTTTCAGAGGATGATGCATGGATTACGGATAAAATCAGATTTTCATATGATGGTCTACATTATCAACGCATAGATAGTCCTTATATGTCTTCTAAAAAGGGACTTTCCAAGGTTTCGTGGGAGGTGGTACTTGAGCAGGTGTCGCGTAAATTAATGCCGAAAAAAGATCTTCGCGTGGGGGCGCTTGCGGGGGCGTTTTCTGATGTTGAGAGCCTCTACATGATGACGCGGGTAATGGATGTTTTGCGCACAAAAAAAGCGATCACATCGTACGATTGTCGACGTGTCGATAGTTCTTTGAGTGCCAAATTGCCTGCTCACTTTATGTGCAATACACCCTTAAGTGAAATTGGTGATGCTGATGTTATTTTGATTGTTGGTGAGGGGCTTCGACGAATTGCCCCCTTGTTGCATGCTCAGATTCTCAAAGCCTATACTCAGAATTCAACGGGACAGAAAAACACACACATTTATTATATTGGCGCCGCTATGGAAAAACGGTGGTCACTGACGATGCCGTTTACCCATGTGAGTGAATCATTGGATGTGTTGACAGATATTGCGTCTGGCAAACATGCCCTGTCTAAAAAGCTAAAGAATGCCGTTCGTCCCCTAATCTATGTGATGGAAACGGTTCTGCTAACGCAAAAAAACACAGATCTCCAACGGGTTCTGCATGGACTGGCGTCATCGTACTGTGTCACAGAAAATGAGCGTAAAGCCGTCGATTACAATGTGGTGACGTCATCTATGGGGCAAACGGGTGGTTTACTCATGGGGTTTCATTCAGGTTACACACATCAAATCATTAATGAGGCGGAATCAGGTAAGCTTGATGTGCTTATTTTAAACGAATTTGATGATTGTGAAATTCGACCTCGCGCAAATTGTAATGTGATATATGTGGGGCATCACGGCGATCGTGGGGCGGAGATTGCCGATATTGTTTTACCGTGTAAGGCCTTCACGGAAAAGCAAGCAACGTACGTGACGATGTTTGGTCAGCGTGTACAAACGACTGCGGCTGTGAATGCTCCTGAAAAGGCCAAAGAAACCTGGACGATTTGGAATCATGTGTTGCGATATCTGGGGCATGAGGGATTTGGATCTGTTGAGGAATTGCACACGCAATTGAAGGCGGATCATCCGTATTTCGTGACTGCTGAAAACCCCACCTGGAAAGGCCTTCCCCCCGTGCAAACAGAGGGTAATTTGCCGGCTTCGGTGGCGTCGTATCAGAGCTACTACTTGGATAATGTGATTGCCCGAAATTCTCGGACGATGCGTGCGTGTTATCATGAACTCGAGGGAATCACTATCCCAGATGAAGAGGGAGATTCACATGCATGAGTGGTGGGTCTGGATGATGACGGTTGGCGCAGGAATTGTTGCGATTCCTGGTCTGATGTTCGCAATTTATCTTGGTTTTTTTTACATTGGATTATTGCTGTGTGTTGCGTACTTGACCTACGCCGAGCGTCGTATCATTGGGTTAATGCAAATGCGGGTTGGCCCATCGATGGCCGGGCCCTTGGGATTGCTGCAACCCTTTGCGGATGCAATTAAGCTCCTGCATAAGGAAACCGTTGTTCCGTCAACGGCAAACCCCGGGTTGTTTTATGGGGCGCCAATGCTTGCGTTTACCCTCAGTATGCTTGGGTGGCTTGTGATTCCTCTTGGTGTGCAGGGAACATTTGCGAATCTTAATGTTGGCTTGTTGTTCGTATTGGCCGTTTCGGCGACAAACATTTATAGTGTGATTCTCGCCGGCTGGGGGAGCCAATCACGCTATGCTTTTTTGGGGGCGTTACGGGCAACAGCACAGATGATTTCGTACGAACTAGTGCTTGGTACGGTTGTGCTTGTTGTGCTCGTGAGTGCAGGGAGTTTGCGCATGCAGGACATTGTTCTGGCGCAACAACACCTGTGGTTCATTGTGCCGCATTTTCCCATGTTCGTGATTTTCTTTATCTGCGTGTTAGCTGAAACTAATCGTGCGCCTTTTGACCTTGCTGAGGCCGAAGCAGAGCTCGTTGCGGGCTACAATGTAGAGTACGGATCCATGGGATTTGCCCTCTTTTTCATCAGCGAGTATGCGAATATTATCCTTATGAGTGCATTGACAGCAACGTTGTTTTTAGGCGGGTGGTTGCCCCCGTTTCTCGGTGTTGATCTATCAGGTGTGCCGGGGATAATCTGGTTGGGGCTCAAAACGGCACTGTTGGTGTTTGTTTTTATTTGGGTGCGGGCGAGTGTTCCGCGCTATCGGTATGATCAGCTAATGAATCTTTGCTGGACGGTTCTGTTGCCGTTTGCGATCATCTGGTTTATGGGGGCTGCAATCGTGGTTTATGGGATGAAATGATGCGTTTTTCCTGGGTTAGTAAATTTTTAAGAGACTGGTTGTTGCTCGATATCCTGCGCGGGCTTATGCGCACGTGGCGGTACCTGTGGGCGCCAAAGGTTACCTTAAACTATCCGTACGAGAAAAGCCCATTGAGCCCACGTTTTCGCGGTGAACATGCGCTGCGTCGTTATCCCAACGGCGAAGAACGTTGTATTGGGTGCAAGCTGTGCGAAGCGGTATGCCCGGCTCAGGCCATTACGATCGACGTTGATGAGCGCGATGACGGCAGTCGCCGCACCACGCGCTATGATATCGATATGACCAAGTGCATTTATTGCGGGTTGTGTGAGGAATCATGTCCCGTTGATGCAATCGTTGAGGGGCCAAATTTTGAGTATGCCACCCACACCCATGAAGAACTTTTTTACACCAAGGAAAAGCTTCTTTCCAATGGGGATCTATGGGAGAAGGCAATTGCTGAGCGTTTGCGCCGTCGGGGCAATGACATTAAATAAAAAATTGCTGCAATTAAGATCCTGCTAATTATTTGTTGTTAATCTAAATTCATTGAATAACTTTTTTTAAAGGCGGTGATTTAGATGTCTCAAAATATAATTAAAATTCTAGCGGCAACATGTGTAGGTGTCGCATTGTGGGTGACCCCGATGGCATTTGGTGCCGTAAAAGCACAAGTAATTGCTGCCCACGAACAACGACCTGCGTTCCAAACTGTTGCGATGGAAATTGAAGGGGAAGAAGTCCCTGAAGAAGCTGAAGTACAAGCGGAGGTTGAAGCTGAAG
>CAYGTJ010000025.1:0-11219 GCA_964352755.1 uncultured Alphaproteobacteria bacterium | reverse complement strand
CGTCTTGATGCACTTTCTTTTTGTGCAAATATCTCTGCGGCGGCGGCTACGGCACAGGCAATATCTTCCGTGGCCGCGGCATTATGCACAAGATCCAAGAACGCACCGGATGCATATTCTGGTTCTTTGCCAGGTGATGCACGTGCAGCAACCCCCGATTCCTCATCTGAAGGCTCGGCTGCCGCTGGCCTGAGTTCGTCAGAAACCTCATCATCATCGACGCGTCTTGATGCACTTTTATCTTCTGCAAATGTCTCTGCTGCGGTGACGGCAGGTGGAATATATGTTGGTTCCACAGCATTTGAGGCAGCGGAAACTCTGGGCAAATGGGATAAATCAGCACAACACCAGCACGCATCGAGGGGAACAAATGAAAACGCAAAACATATCCCAATCCATACTTTCAACTTGTCGCTGCTCTCTTTTATTTTTCTTATCTAAGATAGTTTAGGCGATGTTTTTCACATTAAAAGACTTTTTGCACACAATACGGCTAAGAATTTTAAGCATTCTACATGCAATCCAGCACGAAAGACTTTACCAATCATCAAGAATTTATTAAGTTAGCGTGAGTAGCGCGCCCTTAGCTCAGTTGGATTAGAGCAACGGACTTCTAATCCGTAGGTCGCAGGTTCGAGTCCTGCAGGGCGCACCAACCTAACATCAGATTTATGCTGCCAACTGCTTAAGTTCTTTTTTAAGAATGACGGCAGGAATACCCTTATAATGGGTTTTCTTAACGAATGCCCACCCGCGTTTTTCGTAGTATTTCGGAATTTCTGGCTCCACTGTAAAAATGTATAGTTCTGAAACCCCCAGCTCTATGGCTGCGTTGATGGTGTAGTTCATCAACTGTGTTCCAATTCCCCGTCGTTGATGGGTGCACGCAACAACAAAAACACCCAGCCATGTGCCGTATGATTCATCAAACTGAAACTCTTCCCCGATGTTGCATAAACCAATCAGATTTTTTCCATCATGCGCAATCGTTGCCAGCGGAAGTTTATCAATGTTTAACTGCTGCTCGAATCGCTTTTTCGTCGCCTCAAACGTATCTTCTGGAAACCATTTTTCACCGATATTCGTTAGCCATAGCCGTGTCGCATCATCAATCCAATGTGCATGATTTGATAGCAGGTCAAAATGTATTAAACGCTCCATGAGCGCAGGTTCTCCTTTGTTAAACAGGTAATCGCTTCAATGCATGTGAAACTTTATCTTTGGCTGCAAGTGCAGCATCATGGCGTGCACGAATTTTTGCAACAGCATCGGGGTTTGCCCGAGACACAAAGTTCTCATTTGCCAATTTTTTGCCATTAATTTCGATTTCAGCCGTCACCTCACGTAATTCCTTTTCTAGACGCTTTTGTTCTGCACCCAAATCAAGAACACCTCCCACGGGAACATGAATCGTTTCACCCTTAAACACAAACTGAAGCGCTTGTTCCGGGATTGTTTGCCCATGAGAAATGCATGAAATTTTTCCAACCTGGCGACAAACGTGTGAAAAGCGCGCAAATAGATCTGGCAGTTGATTGTTCGCTTCAACATGCAAATCAACCATGGCTCCTGGTGCAATGCCGACTTCTGCTTTTAATCGGCGCACATCTTTAATAAGCGCAATAAGCGCATCAACGTCTGCCGTATCAAAACCACAGACTTCATAGGTCGGCCACGCAGAGGTCATCAACATATCTGCTGAATCAAAACTTTTTGCATTAATTTCTTCAGTTACAAAGGGCATCACGGGATTCAACAGAATCAGAATTTGGCGCAGCACCCACATGATTGTGTGTTGCGTTTCCGCATGTGCCGGGTTCGTTTGTTCTTGAAGGGCTGGCTTTGCAAGTTCAACATACCAATCACAAAACGTTCCCCACACAAACTGATATAAACTTTGCGTCATGAGGTCAAACCGGAAATTTGCAACGTGCGCATCAATATCTGTGCGCAGTTTTACCACTTCAAAAACCACCCACTGATTTACAGGATGTGACACGTGCGTGTGATCAAATTCCGCATAATACGAACATTTGTAGTGTTCACACAGCCGTGCCACATTCCATAATTTCGTTCCAAAATTACGGAATCCTTCGATCTGAGATTCTTTGAACTTGATGTCAGCCCCCGGCGCTGCAAACGATGCCATCCCAAAACGCAACGCATCCGATCCATACTTATCAATCAGCACGAGTGGATCAATGACGTTTCCTTTAGATTTGGACATTTTTTGTCCATGTTCATCGCGCACCAGCGCATTCATGTACACAGTATGAAACGGGACATCATCCATAAAATGAATGCCCATCATCATCATGCGTGCCACCCAGAAAAAGATAATATCGAAACCTGTAACAAGCACATCCCCTGGATAATAACGTGCAAGCTCTTTGGTTTTTTCAGGCCATCCAATCGTGCTAAACGGCCATAGTGCTGACGAAAACCATGTGTCTAAGACGTCTTGATCCTGGGTTAATTCTACAGTCTCACCGTAGTGTGTCTGTGCTTGCGCATTGGCAGTCGCCACATCAGGTACCACAAAATGTTTCCCGTCAGGTCCATACCACACGGGGATTTGATGCCCCCACCATATTTGACGAGAAATGCACCACGGTTGAATATTGCGCATCCATTCAAAATAGGTCGCTGTCCATTTTTCAGGAATGAACTTTGTTTTTCCGTCTTCAACCGCTTTAATCGCTTTTTCGGCAAGTGGCGCCACATTCATGAACCACTGAAGCGTAAGATAGGGCTCGACCTCAACACCACTGCGCTGACTATGAGGAACGGGGCGAGTTGTTTCTTCTGTGGTGATAAGTGCACCTGTTTTTTCAAGCGCCAAAGCAACAGCCTTACGCGCGGCATAACGATCTAGGCCTGCAAACTCTTCGGTCACAACACCTGGCAAAAGCTTCAGATCTTTATCCATGATATTAATCTGCGGGAGGTCATGGCGTTGACCAACCTCAAAATCATTAAAATCGTGGGCAGGCGTTATTTTTACGGCACCTGTTCCCTTTTCAGGATCAGAATATTCATCGGCAACAATGGGTATTTCACGATTCACAAAGGGAACAATTGCCTTTTTTCCAACCAGGTGTGCAAAACGATCATCTTCAGGGTTCACGGCAACAGCTGTATCCCCGAAAAGAGTCTCAGGCCGTGTCGTGGCAATCGTAATGGTTTCATCACTTCCCACCACTTGATACGCAATGTGATAATAATGCCCCTTCGTATCTTTTGTCTCGACCTCAAGATCAGAAACTGCTGTTTGCAATTTCACATCCCAGTTCACCAAACGCTCGGCACGGTAAATTAAGCCCTCGTTAAAGAGGCGCACAAAAACCTCACGCACAGATGCATTAAGCCCATCATCCATGGTAAAACGTGCGCATTCCCAATCAGGGGTTATCCCTAAACGACGCTGCTGGTCATAAATATTTCCCCCAGATTCTTTGCGCCATTCCCATACACGCTCAATAAAGGCTTCGCGACCAAGATCATGTCGGCTCTGATTGTTTTCTGCCAACTGTCGCTCAACCACCATTTGCGTTGCAATTCCCGCATGATCCATGCCGGGTTGCCAAAAAGCATCTTTGCCGTTCATACGTTGATAGCGAATCAGAATATCTTGAAGTGTGTAATTAAGCGCATGACCCATATGCAACGAACCCGTCACATTGGGTGGTGGCATCATTATGACAAACGGATCTTTTCCTGAATCAGGGTTTGCCCCCATGGCTCCTGATTTTTCCCATGCTCGGATCCATTTATCTTCCAAAGCTTTGGGTGTGTATGTTTTATCGAGCATTGAAAAGTTGATTTATCTTATCTCTTGGGTGTAGCAGGATTAGAAATAAATCACAAGTAATAGTAAAGTGGATTTCATACCTATAATGTATGGGCAACCTTCTTATCAACACCTGGAGTAATTGATCTATTTCCCACGGTTTACCTCAGAGAGGTCATTTACTTTTTTCAAAAACTGACTTAATATTCGAAAATATTAAAGAGATATATTTGCAATGATTATTGGAACGGGCATCGACATTATTGAACTTGCCCGTATTGCTGAAATGATCGGCAAGTTCGGGGATAAATTTGCCCAACGAATATGCACGCCACTTGAGCTTGATCGTATGCCTGCCAACGATCAAATTCCATTTATTGGAAAGCGCTGGGCCACAAAAGAAGCCGTAGTTAAGGCTATGGGAACTGGGTTTCGTGACAATATCTCTTTTCAAGACATGTGGACAACCCATGATAAATTTGGCTGCCCAACACTACATCTATCACCTAAAATCATCAAGCTCATGGAACCTAAAATTCCCAACACTTATCACCTGCGCGCACATGTAAGCGCATCAGACACAACAAATGATGCAACAGCCATGGTAATACTTGAGATAATTTCAAATTCGGATAACATTCCCCCAATAACATAAAGGAATTGTTATGCGTCTTGTCTCTTGGAATGTGAACTCCGTCATTGCCCGCCTTCCCCATGTTCTCCGTTACCTCAAGGAAACACAGCCTGATGTTATACTCTTGCAGGAACTAAAAACCCGCGATGAAACTTTCCCGGCTGAAGATATCGAAGACCTTGGATACAACATTGCGACATTAGGTCAAAAATCATACAATGGTGTCGCGATCCTCAGCAAACACCCACTCGATGATGTGATCATGGGCATTCCTGATTTTGACGATGACAACGCCCGCTATATTTCTGCGTTCACGGGGGGTGTCCGTGTGTCAAGTGTATACGTCCCCAATGGCCAAAGTGTCGATTCTGACAAATACATTTACAAAATGAACTTCTACACGGCCTTAAAAAAGCATATGCATGACATGCATCAAAATGATGAGGATGTTTTTATCGGCGGTGATTTTAACGTGGCACCCGATGTGCGCGATATTCACGATCATCAGCCACGCCCCACAAAAATTCTCTGCTCACGCCAGGAACTCAACGCATGGCGATCCTTGATAGATATAAACTACGTGGATGTTTACCGCGCCCTTTATCCAACCAATGATCAAACCTTCAGTTGGTGGGATTATCGGGCGGGCTCATGGGATCAAAACCGTGGCTACCGCATTGATCACTTTTTAGCAAATCCACGAGGGTGTGATCGCGTCATTGATTCTGGCGTTGATTCTGAAACACGAGGGTGGGAACGCCCGTCAGATCACGCACCCGTTTGGGTGACGCTTCGAACATAACGCCTGCACTTATTAGTTAGCGCGATTCCCTAAATGATGGAGGTTTTTTGAACTGTGAAGATGCCTGAGGGGACTGAATAGGATAAAATCCCCCCGATTCATTTGTTGGTGATTTTTCCTCAAACGATGCACCTTCCGATGAGGCTGTATCTGATTTTTGTGCAACCGGCATCGCGTTATCTCCACGTCCTGTTTGCGGAGGAGACAAAACAGAATCACCACCAAACTGATCAAACAACCCCTGATAAAACTGGGGATGTTGCATGATATCTTTCATTATTTGGCCAAGTTCGAGGTTTGTCCAACTAAGTGCCTTTCGCAACAAGAAATGCACAGGGTTATGGGGCTCATTTGCTGCCAAATATGTCAGCACCTGTTTGAGTTGGGCATAAGCATCCGCACGCTCCTTAAGCGGTGTGGATCTTCCTGCCGATGAAATCTCGTTCGCAGGAACCTGAGAAACTTTCAGTGCGGCCTTTACTTCTTCGTGATCTGCGCGAGGTTTTGTCACTGCATCATTTCCACTTTTCACAAGTGGTTTTTTAGTGGGAACAGGACAAATATCACGCAAAACATCATCCGTAAAACCCTCAAGTTCCTCCAGCACACGGGTAATCTTATATAGAGCACCATCCGCACGGGTATCACGCGCCTTTAAACATTTGTTCAATGACGCAATAATCACCTTCGCCGCACGCGTGTGCTTTTTCATATCCTGATAGAACACATAACCCGTACGCTTAATGCCTTCATGAAGGTACGCTAGGCGCTTTTTATTTGCCTCAACCTTCTGATTTTTGGAAACAAGTGCCCATTCCCCAAATACAAAGTTATCTGATTCTTCAATTTTTTCAGCCACCTGAAGCTCATAAATACGCTCAGGAATTCGCTCATTTAACCAATCAAGTACGCGTAGCCGCTCATCGCTTTCCTCTGATCCCAACTGAGGAAAAAGACCTTCCCAGTAGGTTTCAACCAATTGCTCGCAAAGATGAACACCATGAATAAAGCCCACAAATCCTTCGGCCTTAAACTTCGCCTCGATATACCAACCAACAATCTGAAGATCCTTAGATGTCCGTGCCAGTGTTTTCTCACAAAGAGAGATTATTTTTGACCAATCAGCCCGTTTTATATCCGTTTTCCACACACCCTGGGGCAGATTAGGATCATCTTCACGACGTGCCTCTTGAATCTCATCATAGGCATCACCGTGGCGAATGTCCTCACCACATGGTGATTTTTGCGAAACCGGGGCAAGCATTTTTTCAAGGGCACTGAGACTGGCGCTGCTCATGATTACTCACCCCCTAAATCAGAACTATCGATCGTTGGTATTACCGGACATTTTGTCGGGAAATTGAGTGTTGAAAGCGAACGGTCAAGCAAACGTTTTTCCGCAGATTTCAATCCATCCTCAGTCGTTTCCTGACCTTTTTTCTCAAGGAGTTTAAGTTCATACACAATCGTCGTGGTTCCCTTTTGAGCCGTCGGTGGTGCCCCATTTGCACCAGGCGTTTCAGGGAACAAAATTGGCACATCAAGCTTAACCAACCAATGACGCTCTACCCCTGCGGTTGGTGTAATGTTCTCGGCTTTATTTTCTTTCAGCATATGAAGCATTGACCATGCCCCATCGTAGAAGAATTTCGCAACGCTTTCCTCAACATCATACGCGGCATTGTCGTAATTTGCTGTTGGCGCTGGATATTTACGCTTAGCCGAGCCCTCAACGAAACTTATTTCAGGGCGCACCTGATCCCCTGAGTAATAATCAAAGGTTTTCAACTTATCTCCGTTGCTAACCGTCGTCATTCCATCTTCACCAGACGATGCATCACCAATTCTCAGCGTTCGTTTTGATACAAAATTATTCTGTGATTCCAGTTTCTTTTTAGATGCAACTTCAACCGCAAAACTTAAGCCGTCAATATCTTCCCCTTGGGAATTATTTCCGTCTGCATGCAACAAGCGCCGCGATGCCTTCATAAAGCGTAAGAAATTCAAGATACGCGACTTTAATGGTGAACGGCGGGCTTCGTTTTCTAATAGCTCGTAATCATAGGGGGTGAGCATATCAATAAGCTTAAAAAATGTATGAACATCCCGAAGAGACGCTTCCCGCTCATCCGGAATATACGCACGGCTACTAAACGGAAATTTATCCGCAAGGGTACTATTAAAGAACGTTGCCAAGCGATTGTAGCGATCTTTAAATCGTCCTTTGGTTAGCCCCACACAGCGCTTATTGAGCATACTTTGAATTTTACTGCGACGCTCAAGGAAATAATCCCCCGTACCCTCTGAAACCTGAGCACCACAATTATTGAGACTCACAAGATTCATAGACTTAATCACATATTCTTCAACTGCCGCAACAGAGTTACCCGGTTTTTTCTGTGCGTAATAATCAAGCTGCGACAACATACGTTCCCACCGGTGGATGAGTGGTAAATCACTGGGCGTATCTTCAAGGTTGGTAAGGCGCAGAAAATCCATGAGGGGCTGGGCGAGTTCTTTTGCAAAATAGGAAACGCGCTGCACTTGTGCCGATAAATAATTTTCAAGACCTTCCTGGTCGTCCACTGAAAACGCCTGATAACCAACGTTTACAGAACCGTCCCACCAATCAAAACTATTCTGACGAACACTGAAAAGATCTTGATGATCGAGCATCTTATCAACCCGGCGCAACATATCATATGTTTGCCCGATCAATAGCTCCGGTAAGCCCGTTTCCTTAAAACCAATATCACGCACATTAAAGACCGACAGAATCTTTCGGAATTGAGGGGCAACCAAACGCACATTCTGCACCTGTGAATTCAAACGTTCTTTGGCGCCGTAACTCATAAACTGGTCAGGTGCATCATGGAATGTTTGTGATTTTGCAATCACATTCAATACCTTTTTGCGCAAACTATTGGTCGCCACAAACTTAAGAATGGTACGAAATTGGCTATCAATCTCAATTAGTGTGTTTTCAACAAAATCAGTATATGATTCAATCAATTTCTCAGCGTTCGTTAGCATAATTGAATCCCACACGAGGAGTTTCCCCGGGGGAACAGGTCGTACTTTTTGGACGACATCATCTTTGGTCATAAATGACTTTGTCAGAAAATCTTTCAAGACAGAAATCAGGTTCTTCAAACCCTTTGAAACGTCCGCACGAATGTTGTTATCCACCTGTACAAAAAAGTTTTGAGACAAGGGTGTGCGCAGGGAACGCAATGATTCTTTAAAGTCTTCAAACCCAGCACGTATTTTCTGAGAGGCATAACTTGCAACTGTTACACCCAAAACCTCCGAACTCGCAATCTGTGTCATTAGTTCGGAAAAATCTTCCCCAGGATTAAACACTGATCCCTCAACCCATTTAATATCAGGGCCCGTAATCACGCGGGTGGCTTCATTGGTTAAGCGTAATAACGACCGCAGATCTTTATCATCTGTTTTAACAGTGCCCGGGCGACTCAATACATCCAAACGTTGGCGGAGTTTCACCAGTTTAGGGAGGTTTTTTTCCGCATCAAATGCTGACTTAATAAATGATTCCAAGCGCTTATCAAACTTTTCGCTCGCACGGCGCTTAAGCGCTTGAACGTGCACGTTAATATCATTCGTATCTGAGAGCGCCACACGGTAGTAATGTTTGTTCTGGAACTTCTTTCCGGAAAAATCACGATCATACACATACCGGATCAACTTCAATACGTTATCGATGCTTTGGGTGACTTCAATATCGTTATAGATCTTAATATGTTTTTCATACGCATTTACTTCAGCAACAAATGTCCGCAGATTCCGAAATTCTGTTAACCGCAAGGGATCAATTGATGATACTTTTTCATGCTCGAAATCCAGTTCCAAATGATTGAGTGATGTAATTGTCTCGCCTTTTTTACGCAATTCATTATGAATGGCCGCCAAAATAATGTCATCGTACGCCACAGTGAGAGAGTCATTAATCCGCTCTTGCAAGGGCACAAACCATGATGCAGGAACAAGCACACTCCATGTTTTTGTTTCAGAAATCTTTCCCATCAAATCAATAATCTGGCGTGTTTGTTCATTCAAAAAGATATTACGTTGAGCTTCTTTTCGTGTGCCTTGCAATGTGTGCACACCCTCAACAGCGCGATGGATTTGATGCAGCAACGGATAGGTCAATTTGTGGGTTTCTTTCAGGCTTTCATTCACCGATAGAAGACCAACAAACCACCCGACACAAAGGGTGGCCATAAATATTTTTGCAAAATTCAAGGCACGATTTGTTGATACCAAGATATGCATAATCGGTTGGGCAAGATTGGCCTCACGGAAAATCTTGTAATCAAACAAGTGAGTGACAAAGGCAATTTTCTTCGCACCCGTTTGCACCTCAGGCGGCGATGATACGTCCACATTTTGCGGCGATGACACAACTGTCTGTGTGCTTTCAGAGGCATCCCCACCAGTTGCGTTGTCAGCACTCTCAGCACCGTTACCTTCTGTGTCTGTGTTTCCTTCGATCGTTGCTGGGGAACCCTTCGGTCGTGTTGAAACTGGGTAACCAGCACCGGCTGCGTTCTCGTCACCTGTAAAATAGACTCCTCTTAAAAAGAAGGACTCATGATAGGCACTGTCGCGAAATATATTATCGCAGTATAGTCGTAAGGTCTGCTCAACAGATTCAACGCTCGTGCCAAACATAAACGCTTGTTCGCGCGCGCTATGATCACCAACATGGGTAAAAATAAGCCCACGGAGTTTCTGAACCATATAACGCATATGGTGAAATAAATCGTAACCCCACTGGGGCGAATAACTCACATCGAGCGCATACGGGCATGACCAACCGAACATCTCACGACGACGCTCTTCAGGAAGCTCCGCCACAAATTCCTTGAACCCAGGAAGGTGATCAGATTTCGTCACCACCACATAGACGGGAACTTTCATCTGCACATGGGTTTGAAGCTGCCATAACCGTTGATGCAGTTGCTTTGCCCGATCAACAATTTGATCGTGGGTAAGCACATCAGGTCCCAGAAGTTCCGTCGCAGGAAGAGTAAGAATTATTCCATCAAGCGGACGTTGTGGACGATGGCGCGTAATGAGATTGAGTAGATACTTCCACCCCTTATCGTCACCGTGGGGGCTTGATTTCCCCATGATAAGATCACCTGCTGCATCGAGCACAATACCGCGATCAAAAAACCACCACTGACAATGGCTATTTGACATGGCTGCATCAAAATCTGGCCGCCCTACAGGCAGCTCAAGATTCACATGATTTAGGAGTTCTGATTTTCCTGAACCTTGTGCCCCAATCATAAGGTACCAAGGAATTTCGTACTTATAATTATTTCCCGGAATATAATTCTTAAGAAGGGCAACAGCCTTATCAAATGAAAGCGCAAGGTCATCGGCGGTTGACCCTTTAAAAAACCCAAGAAAACGTTGCCAGAAAGATTTTTTATCTTTCTCTTCAGGTGTGTCTTCCTTAGGAACGGGTGGCGCCAGTGCCCGGCGTTTGGCTGCACGCTTTAATGCCAGTGATGCCGTAACAATAACGCCAATTGCAATGAGAAGCGCTAATAACATTGACCCCCAGATTGCGTAAATTAGATACGGGGAGAACTTTTCGAGAAGGGCAATCATGTTGATCTCCCTTTCAAAATACCGTGCAAACGAACAATTTCATCGGATTTTGCAAGTAACGCCTGGGTATTGCGATGCCAAATCTGATAAGAACCCAGCATTAAGGTGACCACCATCACAAAGAACAAGAGCACCCACGGACGGAAATTATGCAGTGACTTACTCTCGCCCCCGTCCAACGTATTCACGTAAGCTGGCAGAAAGAGGGGTTTCTTCGCATTATCCAAGGCAGGTTCTTCATGATGAATAAACACGTACAACTGACGGCAATAGTGTTCAATATCTCCGCTATGTGCGCTGCCGCGAAACTTACCAAGAAACCCAAGACCCAACGCCATGAGATATAC
>CAYGTJ010000024.1:0-11451 GCA_964352755.1 uncultured Alphaproteobacteria bacterium | reverse complement strand
ACCTTGCTGGGTGTTGGATGCTTAGGGCTGGTTTCGATGCTTTCCCCAGATCAGATTCGTTTGTTTGCAGCCGTGCTTTTCGTAACGATGGTTATTGCAACACTTCTTACCCTGATGGGAACGAGCATTAAGGGGGCGCGCCGGTGGATTGATATTTTTGGATTCTCTTTGCAACCCAGTGAATTCCTGAAACCTTCGTTTGTGGTTCTAACCGCGTGGTTATTTGCCGAAGAAAAAGAAGACGCGTATTTTCCTGGCCAACGCATCGCCATGGTATTGCTGGGTGTAAATTTAGTGATTCTGCTCTGTCAACCGGATGTGGGAACAAGCATTTTGATGGGAGCTACCTTTGTTGGTCAATTTATTCTGGCAGGGATGCCTTTGCTTTGGATTGCATATGCTTTTTTCCTTGGTGGGGCGTCTCTTTTGGGTGCCTATTTCCTCTTCCCTCATGTAGCACAGCGTATTGATCGATATCTGTTTGCAGACAACGTCGATAAATTTGCTGAAGGCTATCAGATTCACCAGTCACTTGAATCGTTCACAAACGGCGGATGGTTCGGCCGAGGCCCCGGCGAAGGGGTCATCAAACGCAACCTTCCTGACGCGCATGCAGATTTCATTTTTTCCGTGGCCGGCGAAGAATTCGGCCTCATTTTTTGCATTGTTGTCGTGATTATTTTCACCTCTATCGTGTGGCGCGTTTCTGCCCGGGCGCTTCAAGAAACATCCTACTTTCATATTTTTGCAACGATGGGGCTCGTGATTCAATTTGCCCTGCAATCGCTTATTAATATTGCATCATCTACACATCTCATCCCGACAAAAGGGATGACGTTGCCACTTTTAAGTTATGGAGGCTCATCAATAATTGCCACATGTATGGCGTTTGGGTTTATTCTGAGCTTTAACCGTCGTGAGATGATAGGAGGACGCAATGCCCGATAGCCCTCGTATTTCTCTTGTTGCCGGCGGAACAGGTGGACACGTAATGCCCGCGGTGTGCATTGGTGAATACCTTCGCAAACAGAAAATAGCCTTTGAATGCCTAAGTGACGAAAGAGCCATGAAGTATTGGCCGAAAAACTGGACAACAACTGTTGTGAGGGCTGGTAACATTCGCACACGCTCGCCGCTCATTTTGTGTAAAAATATGTATGACTTGCTCAAAGGTTTTTTTTCCAGCCGTGCCCATTTTCGCGCCCATCGACCAAAACTGGTTGTTGGTTTTGGTGCATATCCAACACTCATGCCGTTGCTCGCCGCACGAAGCCTTGGAATTCCCATTGCCATTTTTGAGCTTGATAATCGCATTGGGTTTGCCAACAAAATACTTAAGTCACTTACTACTCTTCGTTTGAGTGCACATCAGCTTGGTGATAACGCGTTCATTCATGTTGGTCTTCCCGTGCGTGCCCCTATCGAAGACATCGGCAAAACGCCCTACACACCACCACGGGATTCGCAACCGTTTGTCTTGACCATTATTGGCGGTAGCCAAGGCGCACATATTTTTAGCCGGGTGCTTCCTGATGCGCTTGCGCGCCTTGATTCCCACGGGCTTACCCGCCTTCACATTATTCATCAAGCTCCCGAAAATGATATTGAAACTCTGCGGAAAAAGTACACCGCGATCGGTGTATCGGCCGAAGTACATCCTTTTATTTCCGATATGAAAACAACGCTTAAAAAAACCCACCTTTTAATATCACGCTGTGGTGCGTCAACACTTGGTGAAATCATTGCAAGTGTCCGCCCTGCGATTCTGGTGCCCTTCGCAAAGGCCGCAGATAACCACCAGTTATCCAATGCGCAAGCGATTGCAGACGCCAACGCGGCAATAGTAATCGAAGAATATGATTTAAATGCCACAACTCTTGGGAACAAAATTAATAATATCATACAAAATACTGAAATATTGTTAGAGTATAGTAATAATCTACGATCACTCCGGTCAGTTGGTGCTGCACGCCGTTTTGTTGACCATATAAGAAGTATAATAAAAGGATAAAAATGCGCGCTTCTCCTCAAAAAATTGGCCTTATTTATTTCGTTGGTATCGGTGGCATCGGCATGAGTGGTATTGCTGAGGTTTTGCATAACCTTGGCTATCAAGTCGCCGGCAGTGACCGCGCCCTTAATGCTAACACAGAACGACTCAAAAGCCTGGGCGTCACTGTGTATCAAGGCCATGATGCGAACAACCTCGTTGATGCCGCCGTTGTCGTAATCTCAACAGCCGTTTCTCCCACCAACGACGAAGTAATCAAAGCCCGCCAACTGGGGATTCCCGTGATTCACCGTGCGGATATGCTGGCTGAACTGATGCGTCTCAAGCCTTGTATTGCTGTGTCTGGAACCCATGGAAAAACGACCACAACATCACTTGTGGGGGCTGTTCTTGAACATGGGAACCTCGATCCGACCGTAATCAACGGCGGTATTATTAATGCGTACGGCACCAATACCCGCCTTGGCACCGGTGAGTGGATGGTGGTGGAAGCCGATGAATCCGATGGTTCGTTTCTTGAATTGCCAACAACTATCGGTGTCATCACAAACATTGACACGGATCATCTCGATCACTACGGATCATTTGACGCAGTTAAAGAAGCTTTCGTGCGGTTTTATAAAAGTATTCCCTTTTATGGGCTTGGCATCATATGTGGTGATGATCCGGTGGTGCGCGGTCTAGACGCGCGTTTTGCTGATCGTCGGCGGGTGAAATATGGCCTCGATAGCAGCAACGATGTGTACGCAGAAAACATTTCATTTCAAGATAACCAGACGCAGTTTGATATCGTATGTAAAGCACACATGCGCAAAACGTTTCTGCGAAGCCTTAACACGTTCGATTCCGATCACGATGTTCGTATTGAACGCGTAACATTGTCACTGCTGGGAGAGCACAATATTCGAAACGCCCTGGCCGGGATATGTGCAGGCCTCGAACTTGGGATTTCCATCGAACACATGCGCCGTGCCTACGAAAAGTTTTCAGGCGTGAAACGGCGTTTCTCGATTGTCGACACCGTTGCAGGGCGACGCATTGTTGATGATTACGCCCATCACCCCACAGAAATTACAACAGTTCTCCACGCGGCGCGAAAATCCACCAACGCACGGGTAATTGCCGTATTACAACCGCATCGCTATTCACGACTTTCCGGACAGATCAATGAATTTGCTGAGTCTGCCCTGCTTGCAGACCAGGTCATCGTGGCGCCTGTTTACGCCGCCGGTGAAGAACCAATTGTAGGGATTGATCATGCAACCCTTACCGCTAAAATCAACGAGAAATCCCCAGGAAAAGCAATATCCGTTTACACACAACGTGAATCCACACACGCACTCGCTGAACTCAGCCGTGAGGGTGACACGATTATTTATTTGGGAGCAGGCGACATCACCACGTGGGCTTATGATCTTCCCGGTCAATTAAGCGCACTTATACAAAACATTGAGAAAGGACATCCCTTATGATTAACGGCAACACACTCATCAAACGCTTGCCGCGCGTTCGTGGTCGCTACACGCCCCAAAGCCCCCTAAGTGCAATAACGTGGTTTCGCGTAGGTGGCCCAGCAGAGGTAATGTTTAAGCCCGCAGACCTTGATGACCTTGTGTTTTTTATGAAGAACAAACCACGTGATGTACCGGTCAAAATTCTTGGTGTGGGGTCAAATCTCCTCGTTCGCGATGGGGGCGTACCAGGTGTCGTTATTCGGATGGGGCGTCATTTTACCTCAATGCTCGTTCGTGAAGATACAATCGATGTGGGTGCAAGTGTTCTTGATCGCACACTTGCCGCACTTGCCCGCGAACAAGGCCTGGGTGGATTAAGTTTCTTATCAACCATTCCTGGAACCATTGGCGGTGCCTTGCGCATGAATGCCGGATGTTATGGCCGGGAAATGAAAGATATTGTTGATTCTGCCTTAGTGATGGATACACGCGGAAACATCCATCGCCTCACCAATGAAGAACTCGGGTATTCTTATCGTCACTCAACCGTTTCTAAAGACTGGATTTTTCTCGGATGCCGCCTGAAATATACGCCTGCATCACCCCAATTCATTGCTGATGAAATGGCAGAAATGCTTGCCAAACGGGATGACTCCCAACCAACACGCACGCGCACCGGGGGAAGCACATTCGCGAATCCAGATGGGCACTCCGCGTGGGAACTAATCGACAAAGCCGGATGTCGCGGTCTCAAAGTTGGTGATGCACAAATGTCCGAAAAACATTGCAATTTTATGATCAATTGTGGGGAAGCACGCGCAGAAGACCTTGAAAAACTGGCCGAGACCGTTCAACATCGTGTACAAGAAAACGCAAACGTTGAACTCCGCTGGGAAATTATTCGGTGGGGGTTGGCGGAACAAAAAGATACGAAAGCTGCATAGGTTCACATGTCTCAGTCAAAAAAAGTACTTGTTTTATATGGAGGATGGAATGCCGAGAGAGAGGTCAATCTTTCGTCAACGCCTGATATCATCCAAGGTCTCGAATCAAAAGGTCACAGGGTCGTATCGTACGATCTTGACCGCGATCTCATCAAATTTCTGACATTTGTTGGCCATGAAAAGCCTGATGTTGTCTTCAATAATATTTATGGACGCTTCGGTGAGGACGGCCACATTCAAGGTGTGCTTGAAATTGCGGGTATTCCCTATACGCACTCAGGGTTGGCTTCATCTTCGGCGGCTATGTTTAAACCATTTACCCAAGCGATTTTGCGCGATAATAACCTCCCGGTTGCGGATCATTCACGTGTTAACGCACTCGACCCCGCAACGCCGCCCATGGATTATCCACACGTTATCAAGCCGTGTGATGAGGGCTCAAGTTTTGGTGTAGGGATTATTCACACGGCAGATGATTACGCCGCGTACATCAAAAATGTGCTCCCGCAACTGCGGTTTCCTCTTATGGTTGAGCGATACATTTCTGGGAAAGAGTTATCCGTACCTGTGCTTGACGGCAAAGCTTACGGGGTCTTGGAACTGCGCCCGCGTGAGGGATTTTATGATTACAACGCAAAATGTGTTTCAGGTGTGACTGAGCATATTTATCCAGCCCCCCTTGATGATGAGATTCACGTTTTGTGTCTGCGTTATGCTGAAAAATCTTTTCGTGCACTTGGTTGTCAGGGACTCGCGCGGGTTGATCTACGATTTGATATCAGTCACGGCAAAAATGGCCTCTATATCCTCGAAGTAAATCCACAACCTGGTCTCACCTCTTTGTCTATTGCACCAGAAGTCATGGCACATAATGGCTATGATTTCCCCACCCTCCTCGATTGGATAGTTCAACATCCCCGATGCCCAGAATAACCAAACAGCCTCGACACACGCGCCAATCAAAAAAACCGGCGACACCCCCCCTGCTCTCTGCGCGGTGGGCTTTTGCTATACTTATGGGATTAACCGGTCTTGCCGGTCTCTTATACCTTTACATCACGGTTGATTTTTCGCACCTGTACACAACGTATCGCGATGCAACTTATGCACACGTTGGCAAGCTATTACGCCTCAATGTCCAGGTTATCACCATAGATGGCGCCGTTCACACACAGAAGAACACGATCAAGAAGGCTCTCGGATTTGGTATCAACGATCCCATGATGTCACTGGACATTAAGGCGACGCATCAAAATCTTGAAAACCTTGTGTGGATAAAACACGCCCAAATTGAACGTACATTTCCAGGAACCATTCGCATTACCATTCACGAACGGGTGCCCCTTGCCCTCTGGCAACATCACAACAAATTACATCTCATTGACGCACACGGTGAAATTATTAATGTATCGGCCACAAAGCCGTTTCATAATCTTCCACATATCTTGGGGGGGAAAGCCCCACGTCATGCCAATGATCTCATTGTTAAGCTTCATAAACATCCTGAGATTTTAAAGATTCTCGTTGCCTGTGCGCACATTGATGAACGCCGGTGGGATCTTATTGTTGCAAAGAAAATTCGCGTCAAACTGCCAGAAAAAAACGTGAGTGCCGCACTTAAACACCTAGCGCAAATGGTACAAGACGGCTATATTGCTGAAGGAAGCGTTCTTTCAGTTGATTTGCGTGTACCTGAACGTACATACTTTCAACTGAGTCCTAAAGCTTTTGCCACCCAAACCAAACGAACAGGTAACTTCACATGAAGTGGTTATTCGGAAATAGCAAAGGGCAATCCCGTGCGGAGCTCATCACAAGTATCGACATTGGCTCGAGCCGTGTAAGTTGCGCCATTGCGGAAGTTGACTCTGACGAGAGCTTGCGCTTAATCGGCATGGGACATCACAGTTCTGATGGCATTCGCGGTGGCGTCATCACGAACATGGAACGCACCAAAGAAGCCATTTCAAAAGCTGTCATGCATGCCGAAAAACAAGCCCGCGAAAATGTCCGCAATGTGTTTATCAACATGCCCTCACCGCATACGTTTTCACACGGTATTGATGTGGAAATGCATATACACGGCGCCGAAATAACAGACGATGATATTTCACAACTGCTTTCTCAGGCATCAAAAAACCTCTCCCCTGTGGACAAAGAAATCATTCATGCGATTCCTTCGAGCTATTACATCGATGGCAGCCAAGGCATCAAAGATCCCAAAGGAATGGTTGGTGATATTTTTGGTGCGAAAATTCATATCGTTTCGGCAACACTAAGCCCTCTTCGGAATTGGATTGCCTGCGTTGAGCAATGCCATATGGATGTGCAGGGCGTTGTTGCCGCCCCCTTTGCCGCAGGTATTGGTGTTCTGGATGACGACGAAATTGAACTTGGTACGATTGTTATTGATTTGGGGGCGAGCAATACAGGTATCGCCGTTTTTGCCGAAGGAAGCTTGATCCATGTAAGTGACATTCCGATTGGGGGAAATCATATTTCGAAGGATCTCGCACGTGCGTTTTCAACACCGATCTCCCACGCAGAGCGAATCAAATGCCTTCACGGCAGCACGATCGTGGGATCATCTCTCGAACGTGAAAGCATTATCATCCCTATCATCGGCGAGCAAAAGAGTTCAACGGGCAGTCAAATCTCAAAATCGAGTTTAACCCGGGTGATAAAACCCCGCATGGAGGAACTCTTTGAATTGGTGCGTGATCGGCTGCGTGAGCTTGGTGTTGATCAAATTCCCGGATGTCGCGTGGTGTTGACCGGGGGTGGCTGTTTGCTTGGGGGAACGCTTGAACTTGCGCAGAGTATACTGGCACGACCGGTTCGAATCGGCTATCCCCTGCATTTACTGGGGCTGGATAAAGAACACACGGTACCTTACCTCGCCACGTGTGCAGGCATTCTTACCTATGGTCGTCTTCAGCATCATGCAGATATTGACCATAGATCGTCTCATAATAGCTCCCCAAGTTTATTTCAAAATATTTTTCAAAAAATCAAAGAAAAAATTTAATTATTAGTTAATTTTGTGTAAAAATAGAGTAATTATAAAAAGGAACCGTAAATGTCTTCACCAAAATCTCGTCGCTTAGACGCTGACTTTAAACCAAAAATTACCGTCGTTGGTGTTGGTGGGGGCGGGGGTAACGCCGTAAACAACATGATCAAGTCACAACTTGAAGGTGTTGAGTTCGTCGCCATGAACACAGACTACCAAGCCCTTAGCCAATCATTGACCGACGTCGATCGTCGTGTGCAACTTGGAAATGAGCTAACAAAAGGTCTTGGTGCCGGGTCAGCTCCTGAGGTAGGACGTGCATCCGCTGAAGAGTCCATTGAAGACATCAATGAACAAATCGACGGCAGCAACATGGTCTTTATTGCCGCAGGAATGGGCGGTGGAACGGGAACGGGAACGGCTCCAGTTATTGCGCGTGCTGCGCGTGAAAAGGGTATCCTTACCGTCGGTGTTGTCACAAAACCTTTCCATTTTGAGGGCTCACAGCGCATGCGTTCTGCACAACACGGCATTGAAGAACTTCAAAAATTTGTGGACACACTTATCATAATCCCGAACCAAAATCTTTTCCGGATTGCCAACGAACAAACAACGTTTGCCGATGCGTTTCGTATGGCAGATGATGTTCTATACGCAGGTGTCCGTGGAATTACTGATTTGATGATCATGCCAGGTCTGATTAATCTCGACTTTGCTGACGTCCGAGCGGTAATGAGCGAAATGGGCAAAGCCATGATGGGCACCGGTGAAGCCGAATCTGACGGGCGTGCCATCGCCGCAGCAGAAGCCGCTATCTCTAATCCATTGCTTGATGATGTATCTATGAAGGGCGCCCAAGGTGTCTTGATTAACATCACGGGTGGTATGGACATGACATTGTACGAGGTTGATGAAGCCGCCAACCGTATCCGTGAGGAAGTTGATCCAGAAGCGAACATCATTTTTGGTTCAACATTCGACGAGCGTCTCAATGGTCGTGTTCGGGTTTCTGTTGTTGCGACAGGAATTGATGGCGCGCATCAAAAAGAGTCACCGCGCTCTGTCTATGCAGCTAAAACTGTGGGTCCGCGCACAACACGCCCATTTGCCCCACAACCTGAGGGAAATACACCAACAGATCCTCAGCAAATTAGGGCAACAAGTGAAGCACAGGATCACTTGCAGGTAGTGGCGAATAGCGAAACTCATGGACAAGAATCACATGATTCCGATCATTCGCTTCCTCAATCAGAGGACATCCAGGAAGAACGACCAAAGGTTGGATTTTTTAGTCGCCTCCTCGGTCGCAAACCTGAGCCAAAAAATAATATTGTGCATGCACGATTCAATCATTCGGATCAAGAAACAGACCTGGATCTCTTTTCTGACTCAGACGCACCCACCCGGGCAAATCCTGAAAAAGCAGCAGATCCCTCATCAGGTGCTGCCCCAAAAGAAGAAGAAGACCTTGATATCCCCGCGTTTATGCGCCGGAATTAGAAGCTCTGAATAGATACGTATAAAAAAGGTGGTCACTGATCACCTTTTTTTCTGCTAATTTTCCCAGAATGATGGCGTCAGCAACAGAATAATTGTTAGAAACTCAAGACGCCCCAACAGCATACAGAGTGAATACAGTGCCTTAATGTGCAAGGGCAAATCTGCGTAACTGCTCATCGGGCCAACCTCATTAAACCCTGGCCCCACATTACATACACTCGCAAGCGTTCCTGAAAATGCTGTGAGAAGGTCGATCCCAGCAAGCGTTGTGATTAACGTCCCCAGCACGAGAGTTATCGTAAAAATTGTGAGGAACCCTACAATTGAAGTAACCACACTTTCATCAATGCTGCGCCCATTAAACTTAGGGTTAATGATTGCCCGTGGATAAACGATTTGGCGTAGATGTCCTTTGAGTTGCTGCCAAATCACCTGGAATCGAAAAATTTTAATACTCCCAGATGTAGACCCCGTACACCCGCCTGTGCACATAACAATCCAAATGAGAGCCTTCAAAAAACTTGGCCATAGTTCATAGTTATCGCTCACAAATCCTGTGGTGGTCAAAATTGATATATATTGGAATATGTAAGTTGTTGAACGCCCCCGAACATTTTCGAACGATTCTTGTATAAGCACCATTAAAATCAGCACCAAAATCACCCAGGCATATCCACGAAGCTGTTGATCTTGTAAGGCTGAAAAATCACCCCGCAAAACTCGTACTTGCAAGACTAGACTTCCCCCACCGAGAATCATAAAGACAATGGCAACACATTCGATTGCCTGGCTATTATACCCAACGAAAGAGCTATTATGAACGGAGAAACCACCTGTGGAAACCGTCGTAAGGCTATGACAAATCGTTTCAAATATTGGCATTCCTGCTACGTAATATGCAATCGCACAACAAAAGGTTAGCGATATATAAATGCCCAGCAAATGGCTTGTTACTGTGGAAATCCGCGGAAGAAACTTATCCGAACGATCAGAAAACTCATTTCTGTAAAGTTGCATTCCACCAACACGCAGCATTGGTAAAACGGTCAGAGCCATCACAATAATTCCAATACCACCAAACCACTGTAACATTGAGCGCCAAACATGAAGTCCAGGTGATAGATAATCAAGATTTTTAATCACCGTGGATCCTGTGGTTGTAAGACCTGATGTTGCCTCAAACAATGCATCAATTACAGTGGGCACACTCCCCGACAGATAAAAAGGCATCGCCGAAATAAAACAAAGCCCCACCCAAACGAGTGTTGTAAGTAAAAAAGCCTGGTGATTTTTCAATTGCACCTCTCCCCCCGGGCGATTTGCCGTTACCATAAAACCACTGGACACGGTCACAATCAAAATGCTTTGGCTAAAAGCAAGAGCTTGGGGAAGTCCAAGGGAATAATCGATTAATGTCGGCACCATCATTGCGACCGCAAAAATCCCCATAAAGACGCCGATAACATAGGAAAGTTGATTAAAAAATATGAGTCGCATTAGACACGCTCCACGCTAACAATTTGTGAAACCGAACGCAGTGACCCGATGATATTCGTCAGATGATCAGCGTCTTTCACCTCAATATCCACCACGATGTCAAAAAATGTTTCAGTACGATTTGTTATTTTAAAGTTGATAATGTTTGCATCCTGATGTGAAACGATTGTCGACATTTTAGCAAGTGCCCCAGACTGGTTTGAAAGTAATACATAAAGTCGCCCAACATGGATTTCCTCATGGTTAGCTTCTGAATCCCACGAGACATCTAACCACCGATCTGGTTCCGATTCATACTGTGCAAGAGTTGAGCAATCGCGGGTGTGAATCGTCACGCCTTTGCCCGTTTGAACAATACCAACCACACGATCACCCGGCAAGGGATGACAGCACCCCGCATAATGAATTGCCATCCCAGGAATCAATCCGTGGAGAGAAATGGCATTTTTTCCCTTCGATGACCGGTCTGGGGCATTTTCAGATTTTGCCCCTGCAAGCTCGAGTCCTGTACTCTCAGATTTATCAGAGGTTAGTTCGTGATCAGGAAAAATTTGATTAAGCACTTCGGGCGCAGTATAAATACCCGATCCCACGCGAACATACAATTCATCAACATTTTTTAATCGCAATCGCGGCAAAAACTCAATCAATGCCCGATCGCTGAACGTTTTACTCTTCTTTTTAAACAGCTTTTGCAAAATTGATTTACCGAGCAAAATGTATTGGTCACGTTGTTGTGTACGGATAAATCTTCGAATATTAGCGCGCGCTTTCCCCGTCACAACTAGACGTTCCCAGGTGGGCGAAGGCGTTTGAGATTTTGATGTGCAAATCTCTACTTGCGATCCATTGCGCAAAACTGTTCTAAGGGGGACTAAGCGTCCATCAATCTTCGCACTTACGCAGTGATTTCCGACGTCTGAATGAATTGCATAGGCAAAATCAATGACGGTAGCCCCCTGAGGAAGAGAAATTAAATCACCCGCAGGCGTAAAACAAAACACTTGATCTTGAAACATTTCCAACTTGGTG
>CAYGTJ010000023.1:0-11473 GCA_964352755.1 uncultured Alphaproteobacteria bacterium | reverse complement strand
GTGATATTTTATCTGATCTAGCCTCAGGACTTGTTGGCGGTCTGGGATTTTCCCCAGGTGCAAATATTGGGCTTGATACCGCAATTTTTGAGGCCGTTCACGGATCCGCCCCCAAATATGCTGGTAAAGATGTCATTAACCCCACGGCTGTTTTGCTATCCGGTACGTTAATGTTGCGCCATATTGGTGAGATCGAGGCCGCAAATCTGATTGAGAACGCGCTTTTCGTGACGATGGAGGAAGGTTACCTCACGCGGGATATTGCCAAAAATGATAAGGCTGTGGGGACAATCGCGTTTACTGATCGCATCATTCATAATCTGGGTAAAAAATCTTCGCACGGAAACTCACGCAATTACACACAAATAGCAATGGACAAAACAAACCCCACGCGCACACCACCCGCACCTCTCACATGCGTTGGCGTTGATGTATTTATTGAGGGGACATTTGCCCCCAACGAACTTGGCGAGGCACTCACAACAATGGCTGAAGGATTACCGCTGAATCTTCATATGATTGCGAATCGCGGGATCTGTGTGTATCCGGATGCAGGTATGCGACCGGCGTTATCACCGTCATGGCAGTGTCGTTTCCAGCTTGATCACACCGCTGATGAGTCGACGATATCTGAAATCACCTCACGAATCGGGGGTGCGTACAGCTGGTCAACGGTGAAGAAACTATTCGCTCAGAAGAATGAGAACTTCGTCACAAGTACGTGCTTCACCCGTGCACAGGGTGAACACTGAAGTGAAGTCTGAAGCGAAGATTTGGGGGACACTCATTCTGGAACTGGAAAAAACGGACTCTCTGGCCTTGCTCGGTAACGGGCTTCGTCTTCTAAAAAGCCTGGACCAGCAAGAAGCGCTAACGCAGATAAAGGCCTATCCGGCTCAGATGTTTGCTGTGCCAGATCAGTCGCAGGCACATTTAACGATTCAAGCTCTGGTCTCTCTCTTTTTTTGGGAGCATTAACGTCTCTGATCTGGGGAGTGTGAGCCCCTGCGATAGGCTCTGAGGGAGATAAAGGGCACCCAATATGCCCAGAAGAAGAAGGTGCCACCGGCCATAGTTGTGACCATTCCTCACGTGGGGACTTTTCTGGATTGTGAAAATATGAAGGATCTGAAGCAGAACCTGAGAGAACACCTACAGGTCGTGGGCATGCACGCACTATTTGATACACAGGAAAGTAAACAGGAAGGTAAACAGGAAAGTAAACAGGAAAGTCAACAGGAAAGTAAACAGAAATAGCAGGGGAAACTGAAACAACAGCCAAGGGGCCTATGAATACACCCGACGGAAAGACCACAGATCTTAAGGCAACATCTTCCGTACCTGCAGAAAGCGCATGGGGTAACGCATGTGAATATCCATAACCAAGATCGTGAATCACGTGATGAGGAACAGGCTCTAAGACAGGGCCCGGCTCACGCGTTGATGCGGATGCAGATGCATCTGAAGGACGTGTGTGGTCACACCCCTGATGCTCGTGTGACGCCTTATCAGATGAAGGTGGCACGCCCACACTGCGCGCACGAGAAAGTGCAGCCGCTGCTTCAGTAGTCGGCGGCAGTTGCGGGGGATCATGAGGGGCATGATGGCAAGATCTTTTGGCGAGTGCTGTAAGATTTTCATCAAGAAATGAATCACGTGAGGATATATCTGATAGATAACCGGTGATACCACCTGCTGATCCAACAGAAGACATACCATCAGTGTCACTACCCCCAGTCAACGCATCGGCAAGAGGTATACTTAGCGGCACAGGGAGCGCTGCCCTTTGAAGCGCAAACGTGAATTCATTATTGGTCGACGCCGATATCTGCACAACACACACAAGTGCCAGTGCAGTATAAGCGCATACTTTACACGTGTATTTGATGATATTTTTTTGGCACATTTGATTCATTTGATATATTAAAAGTCCTATACTATAGTAGCTAAACTAACAAAAATCCAACTAAACATGCACAGATGATCGGGTATTAAACTAAAACGCAGAATTGTGATTAGGGACAACAACCACTCCCGCGTGTGAATACGCAGATCTTTGCTATAGAGCCATACCAACAGGCTCATAACAATACATCAAGGGCGGGAGAAATCTTCGATGGAAATTCCCGATGCACTGGCACACGAGGCAAGCCAGCAATAAATGTAACAGAATGAACACCTGATGCTTCTTCTGGAGAACGACTCGCCACCACCTCATGAGATGTTGGTGCCGACAACGGTGGCCTAAAGCCATGGGGAACACGAGCCTGATGAACACCATGATAAAAACCATGAGGACATCTTGGTACGGCTACAGGCTCGAACGCACTTGAGGTTCTCCCCTCAAGCCCAAGTCCTGGGGGCACACGGGGATGTGTGCGCCTGGGATGCCTTAATCGTTGGGCTAGCACATGAGCAGGCATTGGCGCACGAGCAGCAACAGGCGGCCGACATCTTAGAACTGGATTCAAAGGAATGCGCACCACAAATCCATCATCTACATCATAGTATACACTAGATGGACACCCCCCACCAGGAACGAGATATTCCAGTGGGGGGAAGGCTGACCCACCTTTTGCCACGGCTTCTTTTGGTGATACAACAGATTCGCCTCCCCACCCGGGTATCACCAGAGAAGGAAGATCTACCGGCCTCTTCCCCTGGGAATAGGTTGGGGGTTTTGGTGAACCAGAGCCTCCTGCAGCTGCAGGCATATCGTCTGATAAGCATGCATTGCTGCGTTCACGTTGCCGCGGGTGAGCGCTAGTCCGGGCACCTGCTAGACCATCACTAACCGCGGGCTCCTCAGGATGAGGAGATTTTGCCGCTGGAGCACTCACGGGAATAGAAAGACCAAAACGATCATGCATGTTGCGTGTAGATGATGAAATCTCGGAAAAAAAAGAAAATGGAATTACGAAAAATGGTATTAATTTGTGACGAAACGTATGTTTGTTTTTTTGTTTTTGCATGAGAAATTACGATTATAGTAGTTTTTTTTGTCATCCTATAGACAGAACGTCACGACCGTTATCGTAGATTCTACGGTATTCTCTTATTTTCCTTTGATCTCTTAAATAAGTGACTAGTTAATAAGTGACTAGCTACTCATTGAATGCCGACGAACCATTTCTGCAAGGGTCGGAAATTCAGGCTCAGGAACCCTTTCTGCACCCGTTGCAGCAGGAAATCCACCCGCCGAAGCTGCAGATAGTGATGATGCGCCCGACGCCCCTGCGTCACCCGCGTCACCTGTGTGAATGGTACCGGCATCTGCTTCCTCTTCACTTTCTGCGTCCTCATCAACAAAGGTATAGCTTACCTCTGCACTTAATCCTCCTCTATCTGGTGCCAAGGTGAGGTGATATTTCGATGGATCAAGGGGGGTTCCTCCTGTTGATCCCTGCGCTAATGCATCCATATATTCTGGACTTTCACCTGCTTCACTCTCTGTACCGTCCATTGCTTCAACGAGAGAACTTGCCGTGCCGTGCCAACTTTTGCACACGCGATCCACAAGATTGTGGCGTGGAGATGTTCGTCGTCGGGTCTTATAGATTCTGCGAAATCTGAATCGTTTATAATCATCAGCCGTCATAACTTTTACGCACATTTTTATAGCACGGGTGATCGTATCCACGGCAATTGCCTCCGATGGACGTGACGGAAGGGCATCACGAAGGGCTAAATAAAAGACATTGCCCCCAAGATTGTCTGAATCAAAAGTCCCACCCAGGGAAAAACACCCCCGTAAATCATGGGAAAGATTGGGAACAACAGCGGCTAAAAATTCATCGTGGGTCATGGTTTTATCATCAGCAATTTCACCTTCAAGCACTGCAAACCGTTGGGCAAGTTCACGCGCATGAAATTTTGACCGCTCTTGGCCTGCTATATGACCAAGACGTCTTTGTGATTTCGGTGAAAGCTCAAACCAACTCTCTGCTGGGATACCAATAATATATTGATACAAGCTGTTTTCAGCCTCATCCACACCCAAACCACCAAATGACTGGGGTAAAAGATATTTTATCGATTCAGGTAACGAGCAGGCAAAACCGGCTGTACGCGCTGGTATACTATGTGCTTCGTCCGCACAACTCGCAGCAGCAGCACTGTCGCACGCCATAAGTGATAGATTACTCAAAATAGTAAATGTTAACAGTGCAATTGTTGATCGTTTTTTCACGCGTAAGCCTCAGTTATATACATACTAACTATACGCATACATCAATTCATCTCTCTACCCGGGGGCTTTACGCTATGGAAATCTGTGGTTTCATGTATAATGGAAAACCAACTTTCTCTGAGAATGCACGTCACGTGATGAATATCATCTCACACCCATCGGATAATTACGCCCCTCGGCTTGATGCAATCACGGGCGATCGCGTGGCAATTGAGATGCTGATTTTACATTTTACCCAGAGTGATGCTTTGGAAACGCTTGCACATTTTAATAAACCTCAAGGAGTCAGCGCACACTACACGGTTACCGATACCTGTGAGATTTGGCAACACGTCATCGAATCAAACGCCGCACACCACGCTGGATTATCCCATTGGCGCGGGCATGACAATGTCAACAACCGCGCGATCGGCATTGAAATTGTGCATCCCGGATATAAGTGGCATGATCGTCTCAGCGTTGATGATACGGTTGTGATCCCTGGAATGCGCGAGGAATGGGTTCCGTATCAAATGAAACAGATTGAGACGCTCGTTCCGTTGATTCACCAAATCATCGCTCGTCATAATATTAAACCGCACAACATTATCGGACACAGTGATATTGCGCCCGATCGTAAGATTGATCCTGGCCCCCTATTCCCCTGGGAATGGCTGGCAACCGAACATGGGATCGGTCTCTGGCCATGCTTTGATACCCCTCCTCATACCTGTGATCTTAGCGAAAATCATGTGCGGGACTTGCTCGTCAACATTGGCTACGATATCAATGGTGATATGATGCGCCGACATATTGAGCGACGGATTCGTGCGTTTCAAATGCATTGGCGACCCACGCGCATTGACGGGGTTATTGATGTTGAAACTGTGTGGCGCATGCAAAAAGTTGCCGACACAATTGCAAAATAAGGCGTCAAAAACGGTAATTTTTACTCTTTAACTGCGCCGCTCGTTCTATTAATAATAGCCCACGCTAATAAGAGTAATAAACGACATGAAACGGTATTTTTTCCTCTTTTCACTCTCATATCTTCAAGCATCATGTGGTGTTCCTGACGATGTTTGGGATCGACTGATGCACAAGGGGTATCCACATGCGGCCACCAGATCCATTGCCGGACACGACGCAGGCAAAAAAGACACAAAAAATGATTTTTTCTATACGTATTGGAAACTTGAACAAAGAATCGTTTTTCCTGAATACACACCGACTAAGTCATACGATGACGCAGCTGCAGGATCAGAAACACCAGAACAGCATGTACTCAAACTGATTGATGCGTACATCGACAACCACGATCTTGAGGATCCCTTACATCGCCTCCTTGAAAATACCTATCTCAGTCAACATCTGCGCAATCTTGCAAATCTCGTACCAATCCCGGAAGATGCCCATCACATGTTGGAATATCATCCTTATCTACCAATAGGTCGGGCGATGTTGATCTATGAGGGTGACACGTGTCGATTACGTGAACGCTCACTTATCCTTGATAGTCTCGTTTTACGCCCTGGTTGTTGCATGTATCAAAAAGATATTGAATTAGAATTTCGCGAAAAGCTCCTCCCCTATAGTGAAAATGCTGATTTGCGTGAATTTATTGAGGATATTATCGATTATAATGTGAACCGTGCTGATTATAAGACACAACTAGTTGGGCTTGAGGACGCCCAGCGGGATCAAATTTGTGCCTATTTAGATTATCTGACGCGCTACGTTGATAACTGTTGCGCAATAATGATTGGAACGGCACCCGGTGTTGTGCCTGGAATGGCAGCTGCCGCACGTGCTGAACGTTTTGATTCAGAGGATGATAGTGATTCGTCAACAAGTACTGATTCCGATAATGATTCGATCGTTGCACGGGGACAGCGAACACCAGATCTTACAGAACCAGACTCAATGTCAGCCGGGTTAAGACCTAGCCCCGCAGCTTTTGTTGCCAGTGCATCGGCGCGATCAATGTCGCCGCCGCCCCCACCTGGCGAAACCGCGCAACGTTTGCGGTTTGCTACACAAGCCATATGCCAAGCTCAAGCAACATCAGTTATGGGTAGGAGAACGGCTCCAGCGGCAGCAGCAACACCCGGAATTGCGTCAGCAGCAGCGGAACCGGCTGAATCAGGTGCCGGAGGTACACAGCGCCCTTCTTTCTGGAACACCCTCGGCCAAGCAAGGTTTGCCGCAGCATCGTTTTAAATTTAAGACGTTGACGCCACATTATCTGATTTTTCCACAGGGGGCGCAAGTGTCGTAAGAATTTCCAACAACATAGGATCATTCGCCATCGATGGACTCATCCCCCGAAGCGCGCGAAGCTCACGTGGTTTCGTCACAGGATTCATCACCAGATTTACCAGCGCTTCATCTGAAAACATACGTGTACGTGGCAGATTTTTTTCCTGTGCCTTACGCTCACGGTAGGATGCCAATATTCTGAGGCGCTCACGGGTGACTTCGTTATAACGTGTGCTGTTCCATCGCTTCCACACATTATCAGGATTCTGCATTTTTTGGACGTGGGTGATAATGTCTGAAGTTAATCGTTCCCAATGGCTGATCTGCGTAGGGGTTCCCAACTTTTGCACAAAATACGCATAAAGCTTGGGCAGATAAATCACATCACACGCCGCATACGTAATTTGATCCTGCGTCAACGGGCGTGCACGCCATTTTCCGTGTTGCTCAGATTTATCAACCTCAATTTCCAAGACCTCACGAACAAGCCCTGCATAGCCAATTTGTCGCCCCATGTCATGCATGCGCGCTGCTACCTGGGTATCCATCACACGAACAGGTAAAATCTGATGATCATGGATGAATATTTCACAATCTTGTTCGCCCGCGTGCATGACCTTAATCACATGGCGTGACGTCAACACAGGCACCAGCGGGGTTACATCAACGGCAAGGGGGTCAACAATATATACAGCACCCGCATAGAAAATCTGCACTAGGCATAATTGTGGCCAGTACGTACGCACACGCCAAAACTCAGTATCCAGACCAATCAGGGTGTCGCTATCTTTACGGGCAGCCGCTAATATCCTCGCTGCCAGTTGGTCAAGTTCATCCTGTTGGGTTACCTGAGAAATTTTCACGCAAAATCCTTATAAAGACATGAGTATAACCAGTACTGTGCTTAAATTCGATAAAAAATTCGCGCCTCATGCACTTTTCCAATACGTGTGTGGGAAATTCCTTGCAATGTGGGCAAAGGAAAGCTATACCCGTCTCACATGACTATTTTATGGTTTTGTACCTCCTTGCTCATTCGTTGGTGAATGGGCTTGTAACGAAAACGTTCATAACCCGTAAGGAGAAGTAAATGAACTTATATGAAAACGTGTTTATTGCACGTCAAGACCTCTCGCCGAAGCAGGTGGAAGAACTTGTCGAACGCTTCAGCAAAATTATCACTGATGTTAAGGGCAAGATTGCCAAAACTGAATACAGTGGTCTTCGTCCCCTGGCGTATCCTATTAACAAGAGCCGTAAGGGACATTACGTAATTATGCATTTCCATGCACCGGGATCAATTCTCATTGAGCTTGAGCGGGTAATGAATTTGCGTGAAGATATTTTACGCTTTTTCACAACAGAAGCGACAAAGGTTCCTGAGGGCGCTTCACCATTGTTGAAGCAATCACGCACACTGGGTGAAAATCAACATCCATCTGGATCAGATTCAGCACCTCGCACGCATGCTGCTCCACACACGCAAGCCGCGCCACGCCCGGCTCCAACGGAAGGATAAGTAACCATGGCTTATACACAACGCACAGAAGGTCGCAAACCTACCGCAGAATTTGCACCAAATAAACCCTTTTTCAAGCGCCGTCGCTCGTGCCCGTTTTCAGGTAAAGATGCCATTGAGATCGATTACAAAGATGTAAGACTCTTGCAACGCTATGTTACTGAGCGTGGGCGCATCATGCCCCGTCGTATTACTGGCGTTTCAGCGGCAGCCCAGCGTGGGCTTTCAAAAGCAATCAAGCGTGCGCGTTTTCTCGCATTACTCCCCTACGTCGTGAAATAAGGAACCCCTATCATGCAACTAATTCTCCTCGAACGCATTCGTAATCTTGGATTCATGGGTGACATCGTTACCGTAAAAAATGGCTTTGGACGTAACTATCTCCTTCCCCAAGGGAAGGCTTTACGTGCATCCGATGAAAACATGAAAGTGTTTGAATCACGCAAGAAAGAGCTTGAGGCTAAAAACCTTGAGCGCCGTAGTGAAGCTGAAAAGTTTGCGGAAAAACTATCTCCTGTTGAGGTTATTCTCGAACGTAACGCAAGTGAACTTGGCCAACTTTACGGATCAGTGACTGATCGTGATATTATTGACTTCTTGGCGGGTGTTGGCTTTAAGCTTGAAAAACGTCAAATCCATTTGGCATTGCCGATTAAGCAAGTCAGTGTCTCATCTGTACAGATTGTTTTGCATCCTGAAGTTGATGTAACGCTTCCTGTCAGTGTCGCAGGCACCCTTGATGAAGCAACAAAGCAACTACGTGCACCACAGAAAACGGCTGAAGAAAAGAAAGCCGAACAGGATGCTCACGCCGCAGCAGAAGCTGCCGCGCGCGAGGCTGAACGTGAAGGTGACGCAGACGCTGAAGGAAACGACGACGCCTAAGTATTGGTATAGTTTTCGTTATTCCGAAAAAAGCCCTGCATTTCGATGCGGGGCTTTTTTGTTGGGCGGTAACACCCCTTTGCAAAACCATCCTCGCCATTACGTAACGATTAAACACCTCGCCTCCCCCCAGCAGACAACCAATGCCGTTCATGCGAACACATTCACACCTGTGCTGCAACGTCGCCATGAAAGAGTAAATCTTTCATGATCTGATTTTTAAGCGGACGCACGTCTACTCACGACAGCTTCGGAAAAACATCATTTATCGTGAACAATACGACTGGATTAATTCTCAGGCACATTTCATTGAGATTTACTCAGAAAAACAACGAATAAATCGAGAGGTATATTTTACGGCACTAACCGTTACGGGCAATACACGGAACATTACGGCGCTTAAGTGCACGGCATGCCGAACGTGCTTGATTTCTCGTTAGCGCAAATAATTGAGGATGCGTACGTCCGCGCTTTTTCGTTGTTACGTGAACCTTTGGTGTAAAACCAAGCGCTTTTCGAAGTGTTGGACGAACGGTTTGCGCAAGCTCGAGCGCACAGCTACGGTTTGCACCCTTGCCCATACGAACCTGCCAGTGTGGCGTTTGCGAAGGTTTCTTTTTGGCAACGTGATGACTTGCTAAGGTGATAGATTTACGAAGAGGTTTTGCGGCTGCAAGTTTCGCTGAAACATCTTGTGTTTTCTGACGCTTTGCAAGCATAAGCGGTGACATTTTTGGCTTCCCAGACGTCGGCGTGTTTTTCCCACGCCCAAACGTGTAAAGAGGTGTCGTCGTTTTATCCACCTTACAGAATGTACGGGTCAAAAGTGTGCGCATTTTCATATCACGTGCACGCCCTGTAGAGCCCCCGATCACAACAGCAACCAACTGATGATCATTATATTTCACAGACGTCGTAAGATTAAAACCAGAGGCATTAATATACCCGGTTTTGATACCATCCACACCCTTCACCCGACCGAGAAGTTTGTTCGTCGTCCCCATTGTGTGCCCTTTATAGGTCAATGTGCGCGTACTAAAAAACGGAAACAATCGCGGAAAATCCCTGCGCAACGCAACACCAAGGGTTGCCATGTCACGTGCGGTTGTGTGTTGATAACGATTCGGAAGTCCCGATGCATTTTTAAACTGGGTACGACGCATACCAAGAGAATGTGCTTTTTTCGTCATCATGCGGGCAAATCGTATTTCACTGCCGCCGCCGAGATGTTCACCGACCGCCGTGGCCACATCATTTGCCGACCGCACAACCATGGCCTTAATGGCCTCTTTCACCGTAATCGATTGCCCGGGGCGCACACCTAAACGACTGCGGGGTTTATTTGCTGCGCGTCGGCTAAAGCGAATACACGAGGTAAGCTTAAGCGCCCCTCGATCAATGGCATCGAACAACATATAAAGCGTCATCATTTTGGTTAGTGACGCCGGGTGGACTTCCCTGTCGGCATTTTGCGCGTGATAGACATGTCCGCTTTTCGCATCAATTACAAACGATGCGGGAATACGCGCGCCTAACGGATTGAGAAGCAGCACAAGCAAAGCAAGCAACATAAAGCGAAAATGCATGGCTAGTCCTCCACTAAGGTTCATCAAACGGGTTTACCCCTTATGAATATTGTATCATCTAATCACTTAACAAAAGGCTAAAAAATGATAAATACGCACATTCTATTTCTACGATAACACAGGAATACCAAGGGATTGAAGGAACATATTGCATTTTATTTCCTCAAAAACCATGACAGTCCTAGCTAATATGTAACGCAATTTATTTGAATTTAGAAGTAATATTATTAGTATATATGAAGTATATGCATGAATAGCACACACATTTGCAAAAAATGCATATATTAATCAACCCTACGGTATAATACTTTGCTTGCGAGGTCTTGAAACAATCCATCAGCAAGTTCAACCAGGGGAACGTCCAGATGACGGAAAAGAAGGTTTGCGTGGCCAGGTCGGGCAAATCGCATACCACCGCTGGGTGATTGGGTAGCAAGATCGCGAACAGATGATTTTTTGGGACGCAAATGACGCGCCAGCCATGCCCAGCGTCGATCAGCATCACGCAACGGCGATGTCTGAAAATCACGCGGCTTAAAACCAGGGTCGACCGCCACGGGGACAAATTTTCCTGTGGAGGTGTGCAACCCCATGTTTCCGAAAAGATCATGGGTGCTTATTTTCCCGCTAGCGCCCTTTACAGGAAGTTTTACATCTGGCCACGGGGAAAAACATGCATGTGCCACACAAAATCGCCTCACCAGACCCTGGCGTTGAGCCGCGAGTACTAATGGGTCTGGTTGATGTGGGTTCTCATCCGCCTCTTCACCTTCGCCTGCATCCAAAAGAATACGTGATACTGGTACCGCATCTGCTGCGGCCGCGCACGCGCAATCATCTGTCGAACCCCGCGCAACGAGTGCTGTTGATGATGCCGCTGCCGCTGCCGCTGGGGGTGGGGTTTCTTCCAACGGCGATGATTTCTGTGTTTTCTTCAGCATGCGAAGTAAATACTCAGAAACGACAACATTTTTTCCCAATCCACTCATAATATGACGCGCAAGCATTCGACCGAAGGTATCAACACCCTCAGGCTTTAGATACTCTCCTATGTCT
>CAYGTJ010000022.1:6837-11680 GCA_964352755.1 uncultured Alphaproteobacteria bacterium | reverse complement strand
CAGATATTGTGCATGATCCTCAGACAAATCTTAATAAGTACGTACTTAAATTAAATAAGCTTGAGTCAAGATCCGGTAAAACAATCGAGTTTAGATTGCGATATGTCGAAAAAATGGATTATATACTTGGAGATATTATAATTTGGACTAATGCGGCTAAGTATGCGTTTAATTCATCTCCTAAGATTTGGCTAGTGATTAATGGAAAAAAACATTTATTGCGTTTCCTTTTTTCTAATAACAAGCAACGTGTGCACGCAACAACGACACCAATTTATGCGGGGGGATTCTGGATTAACAATACGCACACACAGATAGCTACAGCCCTTGAAAATACAGTGATTCTTTCCCCGAATCTTCTTAAAAAATTGTTTTCTAAGGGGGCGCATAAACTATATGTAGAAACTGGACCCGCAAACAAACTTCAGGTTTATGGTTTTGAAGATAAAAATATTAAAGCGATTAAAGATTTTCTAGGTCAAATCCCCATAAAAAAGGATAATTAAAAATGAAAATACATATCCATCTTATTCTCTTTATAAGTATTTTCCTAGGCGGATGTGCTACACGTAAAGAAATTATCCCGCTTCGTCCAGATATAAAGCCATTAATTCATTCCTCAGAGATCAACCTTGTGAAATGTGAAGATAAAATGGTGTGTGATATTAATGTTTGTTCTTCTGGTAGTGGACTTATTTCTCTTTTAATTGATGGGGTTGTGAATTCATATAGAGAGAACCGTGCAGAGAAAACCGCCAAAGATATGCATGACATAGTTAAAAGTTATCGCACAAACGACGTCATCATGCGTGAGTTAAAGGAAATCACACGAAAAGTAAAATGGCTAAATACAAAAAAAATCTCAATAATAGATAAGAACGAGGGAGGTGAGCGTGAACGTTTCCTCAGTAAAAATACGCATATTGAAGTACAAGGTATCGTTGACTTTCGTTACTCTATGAGCCCTGATTTTGATACACTTACAGCAACTGCTAACGTTAGTTTTTATCCTGTTGGTGCTTCGCTTAAGAGGTACTTAAAAGCTACGAAATCTGCTGAAAATCCTATTTTGAAATTCAAGGCACAAGCTTCGCACACACTTAAGTTTTCTGAAGATGATCTTTATGAGAATGCCGACCGCTGGAATGCGAATGAGGGAAAACGATTGCGTGCTGCTCTTGCTGAAGTTACACAAAAAGTAATGAAGCAGATTCAGATGATGTTAATGCATCCAGAGGCACTAGACGAGGAATAACTCTTCAACCTGATGCCGAGAAACTAACTTATATGGACATAAAAGACATGACAAAAAAGAACACAAACATCACCATTACGCGCGCACAATTTTTCGATTTTATTCGAAGAGACAACGAGACTCTTGAACAGCACTCGCGTGATACAGCGTATTATTTGAAATTTTATGATCGCGTCACTACGGCCGGGAGTATTCTTAGCTGGAACTGGTCGGCTTTTCTGGTGCCTGCCTGGTGGGTGTATCGCCGAATGTACATCTATGCTTTGGGAATTACAGGACTCTCACGAATCATTGAGCGCTTTTTAATTGAACCCAATGTATTGGGATTGAGCCAGGATCTGAACGAACTATTTGAATCTGGGGTTTATTTGTTCACGGCAGCTATTTTTGGTTCATTTGCAAACTATATGTATCTTATTCATGCACAAAAAAAGATTATGGCAGGGGTCACACGTAAAAAGCCATTTAATAAGATTGTGATCACTGCAATTTGTTTGGTGATCATATCATGCGCGGTTTTTGCAGGTTTAATTAAACTTACCTGACAGGATTAAACTGTTCAGAAGAGAAGTGCGATTACTCGATTCATTATGTGCCAGCGGCGGAGGATGCGCCTGCTGCTGCCGGTTGTGGCGCAGATGATGCCGATGCTGCTGCGGCAGCTTCCTCTGGGGCTTCAGATCCTTCATCACATGCACTAACTGTCGGCACTGCTCTACCCTCAAGTTCTGCAACTTTGCGATCAAGGGCTTCATCTGGAAAAGCATCTATGAACTTTTTGTAACTGTCTGTAATATTTTCGACTGTGTATGAATGGTGGTTAGCTAATAAGTACTTATATGGAGTAAGGTCAGGTATTAATTTGAGGCTCTCAAGAAGTCCCGATAAGGCCATGTAACTATCAAGTGTAAAATGCAATGCTTTTCGTCGCGAGGTTAGTGTGGCCCATTTGATCCCAATCCCGCTGTGATCATATTTACGCCTTGTATTTCGCCAGTTTTCAGGGGTTAAATAATCAAAAATGGTTTTATCATGCTTCTTTGGCGATGCGGTTGCAAAGAACTTTCCATTTTCAAAAAACATAATTTCTTTGCCGTCGTCGCTTCTGCGCGTTGTGATAATAACAGACTTCGATGAGGGTGCACTTTTAGCACGAGGTATTGCGGAAGATGATCCGGTTTCTTCATCATCACCTGTGGGTACTGGTTTATATCCACTTGCAGGAAGGAGTGAAGGTAAACACATAAATATAAGGGCAAAACGCAAAGATGTTGTTTTCATAGATAAATTCTCCTAAAACATGATTTATCAAGAATACCATATGAAGAAAACTATGTGGTTTTTGTTTTTGCCTACAAAGAATGAAAAAATACAAGGCTATGATTGAGCGTTTAGGCAGGTATCCTCATCGAAATAAGCGGCTCAAGTGACAATAAACACTCGAAGAACTGGCTTTTCTAAAGGAGCCTGACAGTTCATTTAGTCTGTGCAGAAGTTAATAACGCGCAGAAGCAGCAACCGCTGCAGCTGGAACCCGAGGTGCTGTGATCCTATCAAGATCCCTTACTTCTTCTACAAGAGAGGTATGAGTTCGCACAATTGCCATCGTTTCATGGGTCACGGTATCTGTTGAGATACCAATATTCTCAAGGTACCTGCTTAAGTGAAAACCGCGAACTTCTTGACGGGCCATAACAGATTTAAGTTGTCCCATTCGCGCCAATACATAGTTTAAAACTTTTGTTTGTGGGGGAAGGAGACCCCAATGCTTTGGACTAAATTGATCTCTCGCCGCGCGCCATATCGCAGGAGTCAGAGAAACATCAGGTTTGACGGTGGCCTCTGTCCAACCAGCAAGATCGCCATCTTTGTCGTAGAACTCAACTCTACTTCCGTTTCTTACTGAGGAAAATTTGACGCGTCTTTCATAACTATCATCGCTTGCGGCTGTGCCGGATGAGGCACTGTCGGAGGCCATGGCAACAGATGTTAAAAAACATATGTAAATTAAGTATTTAATGAACATTATAGTAAATTTATATATTTGATTCTAACCTAATTTCATAGATTGGCAAGAAACAGGAGCGTCGCTTGTAAGCGCAAGATTTGTAACGGCTGCGAAGGCATCGCTGCTAAGCCAGCTGAATAGTGTATAATGAATATTATGTCAAAACAAGGTTTGACATAAATTACTTATCTATCTTCCCTTTAGAATAATGCTAGTTAATTGGGACATAAGGAGATAACTTAATTTCTGCCGGTAGATTCATTATGAGAATCAATAAGTAATGTAAGGCCATTCTTGCTGAGGAATTCTTGTAGTTCTGGGTCTTTAAAATTGCTCGCTTTTAAGAAATCTTGTGTATGTGGATGCACCTTGATGTATTCAGCATACTTTCTTGCATACTCACTTGGTTTAGCGAATGCGAAAAAAATGACACACCTTGATACTGAGTTTTCCAAGGACCAGCTTTTGGGAATAAGATTCTCGAGAATAGGATGCAGTGAAATCTTAGGAAACCATTTTAAACGAACCGCATATCCTGTGTGGTGAAGGCGCATATTCCAAAGGAGAAGATCTCCGGCCGTTGCCTCCAAGTTTTTTCCAAAAGAAAGTGTAATCCAGGGTATTTTCCAATGCATTTTTATATAGGAATAAACACGGTAAGCCAGATCTTTCAGATTGCCATGATCAATGCATAGTTTGTTATGTGACCGTGGCCGTATTTTCAGTCCGTTACTATGGAGATCCATATTCTGCAAGTAAATACCTAATCTATATATAGGGTATAATCTCTTAAAATCAAAGTCATCATCACGTGAGTCAGAATGAAATTTTCGTGCAGATTTAGATATGGGAGCATCGCCTCCTCGGGCACTGCCATCACATACGTAGGCAAGCTCTTCTCCTAATAGTGTTTTTAAAAATTGAATAAGCTTGGGCGTAAAAACGTGAGTGCGAAATTCTGGTTTCGTGATTATATCACCTATTAGAGTGGATCCAATCCTTTTGCTGGAGTCGTTGAGACAGAGTTCGCGAAGATAAGAAACCTCCTCAGGTGAGAAGAAGTTTCTTAGGCAGATATACCCCTCTTTGGAAAGCTGTTTATTGTATTCACTTTTCATTTTAATCCTTTAGCTTTATTCCGTACATAAGATCACCAGAATCAACTTCCGCAGAAATCTTGGATGGATAATAAATCAATTATATAGTGTTTTGAGTTTGCTTTAAAGCGCTCTTTGAATTCATTGTTGGAATCCTTGGTTTTACACCCCGAAAAGGCCTTGTTTTGATGTTTTTCCAATGTATAAGGTCAACGCGAAGTGTTCTCTTTAAGGCGTTTATCGGGATCCATATGTAATTGGAGTGCCTCTTTCGAAATTCTGTAGTGCACTTTTCCCTGAGAGCAGCTCCTTGTAATGTTTGGGGGCAAGACCATAGCCTGGTCGAATAATACGAATATTATCTCTGGTGAATTTTTCTCCTGCTTTGATGTCTTTTACCGCGTAAATGCTGCGGCGGAAAATCAAACTCCCCTTTTCCTCAACAGATCGGGCATAATTAATACGACCAATCGCGGAAGATGC
>CAYGTJ010000022.1:0-6827 GCA_964352755.1 uncultured Alphaproteobacteria bacterium | reverse complement strand
GCCTCATGTGCTGCAACGCAAAGGCTTTCTAATTCATGTGGCTCGAGCGAAAAGGCAGCATCAAGTCCTCCATCAGCACGTTTGTTTGTAACGTGTTTTTCAATAAATGTGGCACCTAATGCTACAGCAGCAATGGATACAGTGGTGCCCAGAGTGTGATCGGAAAGTCCTATTTTACATCGAGGAAAACGTTGCTTAAGGTCAAGCATTGTTGCGAGATTGGAATGCTCAACTGGTGCGGGGTATTCGCTTACACAATGTAAAAGCGTCAAATCTTTACAGCCATTTTGAAAAGCAACTTCGACGGCCTCCTCGATTTCCTCTAAAGCAGCCATGCCAGTAGACATGATCATTGGCTTTTCTTTTTTAGCAACATATGCAATTAACGGGTGATGAATCATCTCAAAAGAAGCAATTTTATACATGGGAGGATTAAACTCCTCAAGAAAATCAACGGCACTTTCATCAAAAGGAGTTGAGAAAACTGATATTCCAAGCTCTCTTCCTTTTTTGAATAAATCTGCATGCCATTCCCAGGGGGTATGTGCTTTTTTGTAGAGGTCATAGAGTTTATAGCCGTCCCACAACCCACCTTTTACAATAAAATCTGATTTTTCAGAATCAATCGTCATGGTATCTGCTGTATACGTTTGAAGCTTCACCGCTCCTGCTCCAGCTTTTTTTGCTGCTTCCATAATTTCAAAAGCACGATTAATATCACCGTTATGATTTCCAGAAATCTCTGCAACTATTAAGGGTGTTTTAAACATTTTCATCTTTCCTAATATTAAGAATGTATTTATTACCTTTGTGGTAGAAAAAAGAAGGGTATGATTTATTATCTGCAACGCGCAGTTGATTGAACTGCACAGAAATCGACTCGTTAGGGTTTAACTCTGAGTCAGAGGGTGTTCGTTTTGGGTAAAATGTAGATTTTCCGGACTGTTTATATGGGGTAGGTTCTAATGGAGCTGTTAAGTATTGAAGAATCATTTTTTTCTTTAAATCAGCTAATTTTAAACGAATCTCGCCAAGGAGCTCACTGCCATTCAGCTCTAAACTCTCTTTTATAAAAATATTTCCGGCATCAAGTTCTGGCGTCATGGCAAAAAGACACATGGGAATAAGATTCTTTCCTTCTAAGATTTGCCACACCCAGGGGGAAAATCCTTTACCTTCTGGAAGGTTACTCGCATGAATCACCAGTGAGCGAAATGATCGTTCAATAACCTCTTCCGGAACAATTCGGGCATAGCTTAGATAAAAAGCTACGCTACCTTTAATAATATCAAGATGGTTGGTTGCTAGGTAGGTTTGAAAACCAATTTGATCTAGTTCCTCTATGAGTGCTTCAGCGAAGCTCAGATACCATGATCCTCTACTTACAATTAGAGTGACTTTTTTTTTACTTGCCCAGTGCATGATCCATCACCTTATAAAATTTATCACCAATACTAATACGGGTGTTATTAGCAATTAAGCTCTCGTTCTGATTTAGATAGTCAGTAAAACTAGTATAGAAACCAAGTTTATTAGCAATTAAATTTTCATAAATTAATCTCTGATTTTCTGCTGTTATCATTAGTACTTGAGGGAGGCCTAAGCATGCTCGTTCCCAGACACTGCTTCCAGCTGCACCAATAGCTAGATCAGCATCCATGATTAACTTTGGCATATCGGCATCAACATGAATATCACTTGGGTTGGGCATTTTTGCCAGTTTCTCTTGAATGAGATCATAGTGTTCTGCTGAAAAACCCAAAGCCACATCAATGTGGCCTTTAAACCCGCTCTTCTCTAGAGTATGGAGTGCTTCAATGGTTTTGTTCTGTGGATCGCTGCCCCCAAGCGAAACTAGAACTCGCTCAACTGTGCGTGTCTTACGTCTTTTATCGAGGGCTTGTGGGCGTAAATCCCTAATTTCCTTGCGAATGAGCGCATATTCACTTCCTGTGAGGATTTTGCATGACTCGGGAACATATGCTTGATAATCCTGTGGACTGCGACCAAATGTTTGATCGACAAGAATATCACAGGCATGTTTACGATTGGCAAGGTCATCAATTACAAGGATTTTGGCAGCGTAAGGTCGAACAGCTAACTCATATTTTTCATCAAGATCATAATGATCAACGACGAAAAGATCACAGGGTTGCGGGGTATTATCAAAGTCTTCGGGGGCTATCCTATCAAAGCGATTGAGTGCAGGAATAAAAATGAAACTTTCACGCGTGGTGATTATTTTACAGTCCCACCCTAGATCTGTGAGTTCATCCGCTATTACGCACGAGCGAATAGCGTGTCCAGCACCAATTTTTGGTGAAGCTTCAAAGCGAAAGTAAGCACGTTTATGTAACATTTAGCGTACCTTAAATAGAGGCGCTATTGGGTTCCCCTTTAATTTTGTATGAAGATTGTTTTGTGAAAGTGCCTCTTTAAGCTGACACAAAACTTCATCCAGTACACGTAAAACCATATGGAGGTCTTCCTTCGTGTGTGCTGCACATAGATTAAACGAAGAATTAATAAGAACCCCACGCGCAAGCATTTCTTGGATGAAAAATGTCTTTAAAATATTTGAACCATAATTCTTGGTATCCATAAACTGGAATATCTTCCAAGGAGAAAGTCCTTTGAGCTTAACAAAAGCACCTAAGTCATAAGTAGCTATAATATTATTTGTCTCTTCCGTGAGAGTATCTCCATATTCCCATATTTTCTTTATAATATTCTTATCTTTGAGTTTTTGTATTGTTGCAATGCCTGCTGCGAGTGAAAGAGTCTCACCTCCGAAGGTTCCGGAAAAGAATATTTCTTCCATTTCTGCCATTATGTCTGCCCGCCCAGCAATAGCAGATAATGGCATTCCATTGCTCATACCTTTTCCAAGACAGGTAAGATGTGGTTTAACTCCGAAATATTCTTGAGCCCCTCCTAAAGCAAATCGAAAACCTGTAATCACTTCGTCAAAGACAAGAAGTGTTCCAAATTTCTCGCAAATGTCTTTCACACTCTGTAGGTATCCTTCCCCTGGGGCTTCCAATGAAAATGGCTCCATTATAAGGCAGGCATATTCTTGAGTTTTGAGGGTTTTTTGAATCGTATTTAAGTCATTGTAAGGAAGTGGTGTTGTGAGAGCAGATACAGATGCAGGGACACCTTTATTCCGTGTAGTTGATCCAATGTACCAGTCTTGCCAGCCGTGATAACCACACGTAGCTACACGATCCCGTCCGGTAAATGCGCGAGATAGTCTTACAGCAGCAGAAGTTACATCGGTTCCATTTTTGCCAAATCTAACTTTTTCGGCTGAAGGGACTAATGCGCAAATCAGTTCTGCTAGTTCAGATTCTAATTCAGTTGCAAGACTAAATGAAATTCCATTATCTAACTGTCGTCGAATTGCATGGTTAATATCGGAGTCATTGTATCCTAATGAATTACAAAGAAGCCCCGAAACCATATCTATATACTCGTTTCCATCAATGTCCCAAACGTGTGATCCTTGTCCGTGTGTTACGAATAAAGGTGATCCGTTTTCGGGATACTGAATGTGAGATTTGCTAAAGGTTTGGCTTCCTAACGGAATTGTTTTTGTCGCACGAGCAAGTAAATCTTGGGAGTTCTTGAATATAGGAAAATTTTTAAGAGAGCCGGGTCTTTCTTCTTGTGCACCATAATTACGTTCTAACTTGGGTTGCTTAGCTAGATTAGCAACTTGGATAAGCCGCCAGGTTGACACCCTTCCCTTGCAGGCAGATACGAGGGTTGAGAGATAAGCAAGATCCTCTTGTGTGTCTACCGTCCAACGATGTTCTGAAAGTCTGGGTGCTGGTGCAGTGACATTGAGACACCTAAAGCGATGTTGGTTGGCACGAACAAAACATGTTACATGCTCTCTATCATATTTAGATTTTGCCTCTTTGTGGGCTATCTCAAGTGTTTTGAAGCTGATGGCCTCACAATCCAGGCCGTCGGGCCACGTTGGTGGAGAGATATTTGATGCATAGTCAGCGTCCCCACTACAGACAAGGTGTAACACTTCGTCAGCTATTGCGGGATCAATTAACGGGCAATCAGCAGTGATTCGCATAATAATTTTTGCAGAAAAAGCCTTAGCAGCTAAATAGAAACGTGCAAGTACATCTGTCTCAGAAGCACGAAAACAGGTTATATTGTTATCACTGCACCACTTTTCTATCACATCATCTTGTGAATTATCAGATGTAGCGACAATGATTTTTGTTGCGAGTGATATTTTACTACATGTGTCAGTTACCCATTGTAAGACAGGCTTTTCACCAAGGTTTTCAAGAACTTTACCAGGAAAACGCGATGACCCCATACGGGCCTGTATAATAATAGCTACATTTTCCATGTTCGAGGGTCCACAAGATTGTTGCTAGAGCTAGAATTCTTAAATAAACTATGAACAAGTGCATCAGAGATACGATGAAAGCTTTCTGCAATCTCCTGAAGTTCAATACAAGAAGAAACCCCCATAACCCATTTATGAACACCCTGTTGTGCCTTAGCCCAATCAATAAGAGCCTCAATTGGCTTTTGATTTTGAGGTATTTCCATGCGAAATCTCTTCCAGTCTTTGTGAAGATCTGCAAGGTTTTTCGGTAATTCACTAGCTAACAAAACACCCTGTAAAAAAAGCGAACGGCCATGCAATTCAATATCGTTCTCTTTAATATATGAACGAAAAGTTTGCGATACAAAATGCTGATTCAGGGGATTTATTGGTGCCTGAATAACATCTGGTTTCATAACATCCAAGAATTTTGTGAGGTCATTGTCATCATAAATGGACACTCCTATTTTTTGAGTGATTTTACGGTCTTTTAACTTACTCATAAAGTTTCTGAGCGAATCAGACATTGAGCGCGTAATGTTCTGGGGGTCGTGCACGAGTAGCGCTTCATAAGGCCCGGAGTTTGAAAATATATCAAGAAGATGGTCGTAGTTATCAAGCACAGAAAATTTTGATATTACGTTAACTCCATGGGCGATATCGTCAGGGAAGACGCTTTGAAAATCGCCATAACCAAGCGCTGTATCATACGTATTTAATCCGCGGGCATTTGCCTCAGTAATGATTTCACGGACGACAGGCAAAGGCAGCTGCGTGCCTTGCGCTAAGACGCCGTAGGGTTGTGTAAAATTTGCAGTTCCTATGATAATTTTATTAAGCATGTGTGAGCTCATCAATCACTGAATTTTGTTGTGCTGGTGTTAACCCGACAAACATCGGAATAGTTAAGCAAGAACTATAATATTTTTCTGCCCCAGGAAGAGTGCACTCACCGTAAAGGCTTCGATAGTAAGGCTGTTGATGAACAGGAATATAGTGCACTTGTGTTCCAATGCCTTTGCCTCGTAGTTTCTGCATGTATTTTGCACGCGTCGTGTTGATCAGTTCCCAATCAATGTGAATCACATGAATGTGCCACGAAGTATTCGAGTTGGGTAAGCGTGATACAGGAGTTATGTGAGGGACATCAGACAACGCCTCATCGTAGTTGGCAACTAATTCTTGGCGGTTGGCTTTAAACTGATCAAGCTTTGAGAGTTGACTTACGGCCAATGCACAGTTCACATCACTGGCTCGGTAGTTATAGCCAAGTTCCTGCATTTCATAGTACCAGGGGCCGCCCTGTTCAGGATATTTCCATTCACTCGGGTCATGAATCATTCCATGTGAGCGGGCTAAACGCAATCGCTCCGCAAGTCTTGGGTCTTCAGTGGTGACAGCCCCACCCTCTCCCATTGAAACCACTTTAACAGGATGAAAAGAAAAAACTGAAATGTCTGAGAATGCATTACTACCCACAGGGTGGGGTTTTCCACAAGCATCAGTGTACACTGTTCCAACGGCATGGGCGGCATCATCCACAATAAACAAGTCATGAGCCCGAGCGATTTTGTGAATTTCTTCAATCAACCCCACTTGCCCCATAAGATGGACATTGACGAGTGCTTTTATCTTCTTATTTTTATGTAAGTCTAATGCCCTGCTTAGGGTTTCAGGCGTTAAAAGCCCTGTGTTTGTATCAACATCTGCAAAAATTACATTCGCCCCTACGTAACGTGCACAGTTGGCGCTCGCAAGAAACGTAATGCTTGGAACAATAATCCAATCATCAGAAGTTATTTCGAGCGCAAGCATGGCCATGTGAAGACCCGCAGTTGCACTAGAGCAAGACAAGGCGTATTTCGCATTCGTTAGGTCACATAACTTCTTTTCAAAGGCTTTTACTGCAGGCCCAGTTGTAATCAATGGTGATTTTAACACCTCAACTACAGCCGAAATATCAGCATCATCAATAAATTGTCGCCCGTAAGGAATCACGTTAAGCCGTCTCAATCATTTGTGTAAGGGTCTTGTTATCGAGCCATTCAGTATTGATATCACTGGCGTATGCAAATCTTTTAGAAACAGGTGTTGCACCATACAGGTCACACATTTTCTTGATATCAGCGAAGTACGGAACCACAACATAGCGATCTTTTGCATCGATCGTGTTAATTGATTCGTCCTCAGTGAGCATGCTTTCATGAAGTTTTTCCCCTGGGCGAATGCCAATTTCATGCGTTTTCGCTTGAGGTGCCATAGCACTTATCATATCAGTAATTTTCATACTTGGAATCTTGGGAACAAAAATTTCCCCTCCTTGCATAAAGGCAAGATTTGACAATACGAAATCAACTCCTTGAGGGAGCGTGATCCAAAAACGCGTCATTTCCATATCTGTTATTGGAAGTGTTTTTGCTCCCTCAGAAAGAAGCTTATTAAAGAATGGCACAACACTTCCTCGAGA
>CAYGTJ010000021.1:0-11791 GCA_964352755.1 uncultured Alphaproteobacteria bacterium | reverse complement strand
AGTATTGGGACGATGAGATAGACCTGTATAACTATCATGCGCGTTTTTATGATCCGCGGATTGCCCGGTTCTTACAGGTTGATCCGGCCCACCAAGGTTTTAGTCCTTACGTTTACGTCGGGGGCATGCCTGACATCGCCACTGATCCATCGGGGATGATTTGGCACGTTTTTGTTGGAGCTGCACTTGCCATTGCTGGTGGTATAATGTTGGGGGTTGGCCTTGGTCGTGGTCGTGATGGTGAAACACTAGCAGGGGTTGGTGCAATTACATTAACAATTGGTTTAGCCTTTTTAGCAGGGGGGGCTGCAGGACTACTTGCAAAAAATACAACAGGTGCTGTTTCAGCTGTAGCAGGTGCTTTCGCTGGGCCTTCTATGGGAGTAGCTGCTGGCGTTTCATCAGGATTAAGTGCCGTGGGGCAAGCCTTTTTGGGAGAAGAAGTTAATTTATACAATGTTGCTATTAGTGGGGCTTTTGGTGCCTTGGGTGCAGGATTAGGTAATGGCCTAACGGGGGTGGCGGCAAATGTCATTGGTCGAACTGGCAGTTCAGTTGCTGGTGGTCTAGTTGAGTTTGCGGGTCAAGCTGCGATTGGTGCGGGATTGGGTGCTTTAGAGACCTGGGCCCAAGGAGGTGATGGAAAAGATATTGGAAATAGTGCTTTATGGGGAGGTATAATGGGGGCGGCTACTGGTGCGATTACAGGTGGTGTTGCTGCACGCCGTATTCGCTTAAGAAGAAAAAATTTGCGGAACATCATGCATCGTTTAGACAATGGTTAGCGATGCAGCAAGGGATTCTCATTCAGGCACTGTTGTTGACTGGGCGACTAATCCTGCCAGATCAGCGTCTAGTCGAAGAGGATCCACAGTAGCAAGGGCAGAGAGCGCTGTACCTCCTGAAAATGGATGGTTGAAAGATCTTTGGTCTGATTTTCGAGGCGCATTGAGAGACGATAGTGCGATGGATGTTATGACACTTCGCCAATCTTCATATAATAAATATCAAGACTACTTTTACCCTGGAACATTACCAATTGATGCAAAAGCTCTTAATTTTGTTTTTCTTAATCCTGTTTTGTTATATAAAGGATTATCCCCTCTTTTTACCAAATAATGAGAAGGAAATATAATGCTGGTTATAAAGAAGTTGGAGAGATGAGAAATTTTTGCTTGTTTATAATAGCATTTGTATGCTGTTGCAACGATGTTTATGCGACTCCTATTTATTATTCAGATAGGTATCTAGCAGAATCTGAATTTAGACATTGTATTCCCCCACAAAGTATCAACGGTTTATTTAAGTGGCGTAATTTGTTTGCTAACAAAGTGGTTGTGTGGGAGCGGACACATGGAAAGACTATGTACGTTAATGACATATTAAAGCCCTTTCTTATAGGGGGCTCTAATGATGAGATCATTAAATATCAACAAATATCAAATGACCGCTTTGATCGATTATCAAAAAAGGTCAGAGAACAAATCCTCAGTGCCGCCTATAGTTGGTATATTGCGTTTTATTTATTTGGAAATGTGAAAAAAATATCCAGACGCTCTCGTTATGATATTTTATTTGGTATACAAGGATACATGGAATGTGCGCGTATAGGGGGCTCATGGTTTCACAAAGATTTACAGTTCTCTATAGAAGAGTTTTATCATGTAATTTTGGGGCGTAAAAAATACCCTGATGTGGTGGGAGAGCCCGGTTTTACAAGTGATCTCTTCATAGAGAGGGAACATTGGCGTATACTTGGCTTGCGATTACTACCGCCTTTACCAGGCTTAGTTTTAGATGCACCGGTGAGAAAGAAACAAAATATTCTTAGACGATTGGTTAATGGGCTCCTTGATATCCCAACTTTACCCCCTTTACCAGTTCCTGAATTACCGCGAACGTCTGATGATGCCCCATGGCGTTACGCGCACGAGGTTCGAGGCATTGGTTTTACGGTGTTTATGCATCTCTTTCCTGCTCTTCGTGATCAGTGTGCTGGGTTTGAAGAGTACGGTATGGGACGCGGTGTTATTGGTGATGAATTATACAACGAACTTACACGTCCCTTTGTGCAACCTCCATATGAACTTCCGGCAAGTGTGTTTGCGGAAGAGGCTGCAATGATGGCAGACACCGAGGGAGGTGGTGCGGCGGCCGCCGCTTCTTCAGCAGGAACAGCTACTGGTTCGGCCACAGCTGGGAGTGATGCGTTACCTACAGCCTCAAGTCCAGCAGCGGCGGCGGCGGCTTCATGTGCCGATCTCCCGGATGAATCTGATGATGCCAGAGAATCCGATACTCTACTCGGAGGAACAGGCTCCCACGTAAGACATCGCGCGGCGGCTATGGCTGCTGCGGCCGCAGTTGAAGAAGAACTGCATACATCTTTATCGTAAACCGGTGCTTAAGAGGCGTGAATGTTTAATACAGCCACCCATTCCAGATACAAGCCGGTGTCTTGCAAAAAGTGGCCTTGCCTTCACGGCTGGTTTCTGATTAGGTTGATTTAACGATCGTTTTAATCGGATGATACAAGCCGCACCATTGAGACTTGTGGTAGCAACGAAGCTATCTATGGATGCCCCATTCTTTGCTATTAGGAGATTGCTTCCACTCGTTTTACATGGTTCCTTGGTTGGCCATACGGCGCCGATTTTTATTCTATCCAACGTACTGGTAGGTAAACATATGAGATTTTTATTCACATTATTTTTTCTCGGAAGCTATGTTTTAATTAATCCTATTGCAGGGTCAACAACTAGTTTTGGTGATGAGGAAAGACTGGCTGCGGGACTAAAACAATATGATCGTGTTCGAGAAGTTTTTGACTCATATAGGCTGCCATCTGATGATGAGGAATCAGTACCTCGAGTTACTAATACGAGGGTAGCACGGTCATATGAGGAAATTCCCCATAAGGATTATGATCTACTTGATGTTGTGAGAATTAAGAGTGATGTTTCAGAGGGTGTAATAGGGGCCAAATATTTATTGGCGAGTCTCTTTTTTCTTGGTTCGTTTGCAGGCGTTAAATATGATTTCTATGGTGCTGAGAAATTATATAAGCAAGTGATAGAAGAGGATGACTGGCCAGAGGCTAAGTGTGGATTGGCTTTACTGTATAAGTCTAAATGGTGGACTCCTTTTTCAGAGATTCAAGATCTCCTTGATCAAGCAAAAGAGAGGGGTTATCCAGCTGCGTACATGGAAGATTTTTACTTTTTCCGATGGAGAAATTGGAATGATATTCTGTATCATCGAACCCCTGCTTTAATGAGGGAACTTAACATTAAGCTTTTGCATGCCGCGCAGTCTGGCAGTCCCACAGCTCAGAAATGTCTGGCAGAAGACCTCTTGTGTAAATCTGGAAAATCTGCAGAAGCTATGTATTGGCTTGAAAAAGCAGGAGAGACGCAATGTGAGTCGTTTTACTCGTTGGCGCAGATTTATGATGGTTCAGAAGAAGTGGATCCACCTGTTGTTGAGAACCTATCCAAGGCACTTGAGTTGTATCAGAGGGCTTGCGATGGGGGGGATGAACGTGCTGCTTTTGAATTAGGAGAATTCTATTTAGATGGCACGTCTGTGACGCCGAGAAACCCTGAAACAGCACGAGGTTATTACGAGAAAGCCTACGAACTGGAGAATGGAGATGTTCCTGATTTATATCTTCGCCTTGGCAAAATGTATTCAGAAGGAGTAGGGGGAGAAAAAAGTGAAGACAAAGCCCTTGAACTCTACCTGAAGGCAAGTGAGGCTGGTCTAAGCGAAGGAGATATGGCTGTGGCAGTATTAAGTGAGCACTCTGAGAACCCTGAAGTTAGAGACCCTGCGCGGGCACACAAACATTATAAGAAGTTACTTGTGCGTGGGGGTGATGTGTCCGAGATAGAGGAAAAGCTCTTGGCACTTGAAGAGGCTTACCCGGAGCTTGCAGAGAAAGAAGATTTCACGTGTGTCGTACAGTGATTTTAATAGATCTATGACGAAATTATTAGCATTACTTATTTTTGCGTTATCTGGATTAGAAGCCTCTGATGTTGATGGTCTTCGCTTCCGATTGACACCAGAACTTGTAATGAAGCATGTAAGGGGAAACAAAGAGTTTAATATATTAAGTGGGTTATCTTTTTCAAAAGGTGTAATACGTGCACGTGATAATTTCTATGAATCAGTCATAAAGTGGGAAGGTATCCATGGACGTAAAATGGACGTCGATGATTTAATCAGAGTGTATTTTGATAAAGATGTATCTGGGGATCTTCGTTGCCGTTTTTCTCCTCGTTCCAAAGATCCCTTTCTTTCTATTCCTGAAGCCCTAAAAAAAGAGGTGCTCGGTGATTCAACGGAAAATGTCCGGATATTAAGTGCGATGTCTCGCCATCGCACAAAGACTGATTCGGAAATAAATTTACTCTTATTGGTACACGCTGTTGAAGATAAAACACTCACTAAAGATCATATTGATTATTTGAAGGAGAATATTCGTTTTCAACCTTTGTTAAGTTATAAAATAGCTACGGCATTTTGGGAGGTTATTGCTCGAGTTTTTACTGGATTTCAGCGTCCGAAAAAATTTGTATGGAAGTACGACAAGCTTTTTGGGGCACAAATCCAGTTAGAATATAGTTTAATAAATACTCCTCGCCTGATAGGAGCGCTGGAATGTACAGAATTTCTTGGATCGGGAAAGTCTATTCCTAATTGGTGGAGTTGTAATTCAATGTTGTGGGATATTTGTTATCGTGATCTTCTGGAGGAACAATGTGAAGAATACAAGCGTACGAAAAATAATCTGTTTGGACTTCCTGCTGATATAAACTCTTCAAAGGAGGGAGCTCTATCACGTATATCCCGCTTTATAATGCGTCAGGAACCTCCCCTGGAACCAACAGCACCTGTTCTACCAACAACGTCTCCAGATAATGTTTGGCGTTACTTGCATGAGGTGAGAGGTGATTATGGGTTGCATGTTTTCATGCCTATGTTTCCACAATTACGTGGAGAATGCAAAAAACTTGCTGATTATGGAATGGGACGCGATGTTATTGGTGATTCTCTATACAATGAACTCACACGTCCCTTTGTTCAGCCACCCTATGAACTTCCTGCGAGTGTGTTTGCGGATGAGGCGGCAATGATGGCAGACACCGAGGGAGGTGGTGCAGCCGCAGCGGCAGCTTCTTCCTCTGGAACAGACACACATGAAAGCCGGGCATTAAGCTCCTCCTCGCGTCCTGCCGCGGCGGCGGCGGCTTCATGTGCCGCCCTCCCGGAGGAGACGGCTGCTGCCAGAGAAACCGATCGTTTGCTTGGGGGAACCGGCCCATACGTAAGACATCGTGCGGCTGCTATGGCTGCGGCTGCAGCTTCTACTGCTGTGACAGATCCCAAAACCTAAGGAAGACTTGGTGGTGGGTTGTTTGGATTTGTCGACGCTTGCGATGCAAGAGATGACCTGTTTGTAATCGTCCTTGCTTGTGACGATCATCCCCTTGACTCTCTTTTTTGTTCAGGAGCGTATCTCCTTTCGTTAATGGTCTCTTTTGTGAGCCCAATCTTCTTATGTAATGTGAAGTATTGTTTTATAACATACGATATGTGTACATCGAACTTGACAGACAAGCAAATACTACCTATATTATATGTACATTGGGTAGGTCTTTATATCTGCTTATACTTAAGGGATATGAAGGTTGTATGGTTAACTAGTGTTCAAAGCACGTGATTGAAAATAGGTGTTCGTATGAAGTATCTTCCACATAATATTGCTGCCTTAGCAAAAAACAAAGGCGTTACACGTAGACAAATTGCCTCAGAACTAGGCATTACAGAATCACACTTAAGCCGCATTGTGACGGGCTCACGCTCAATAAGCCTTGAGCTCCTCCAAGAATTCATGCGCGTCTTTGACTGCACGGCAGGTGAAGTTGTGCCGAGCTTACAAAAGAAACGCCTGCACCTCAAGTCTGCCCGTAGATCTACCGACACAGAATGTCACACGTGTCTGCCTAACCTCTAATCAAATATTTGAGAGGGGTGTTTCGGTGAGCGCTCTGTTGGTGCCCTAATCTGAATAAGGCATGATAGGTGTGTGATCTTCCCACCACAGAAAAAGTCTAGTCATGGGTGGCTGATTTAAGCCCTTGCTATTAAGAGTGAGCGTGCATTCTTCATCTGTGTGTAAAGCCAAGAGAAGTGCACTCGTACTGCTAGATTCATGGGTGAGGGATATCTGCATATCTTTGGTTGTTTGTGTAGGTGTGTTAACACGTATGTACATTTCCCCCTCATAGGAAATGGGCACACTAAGAACCATGCGCGTATTGCGGAGAAAGTCTCTTGTTAGGGGTAAGGAAGAGCGCCCCAACTCTCCAGACAAGACACTGCCTCCTAAGTCAACGCCTGTCAGTGCCTGACACTGCTGGGTAAAGAATACACTCGTCAGATCACGCAAAAGATTGTGCCACCGGCTTCCAAGGTTCATCCGTGTATGCGTATGGAGGGGGCGAATAAGAACATCGGGAAGGGTTAGTAAACCTTCAGCACTGATCTCTGATTCATCCGTGAGCGCGGCATGATGTTTGTGCGCAATAAAATCACTAAGGCGCCACATGTTTTGTTCAGAACCCAGAGCTTCTGCAGTTGCAAATGAAAAAGGGTTTATATAACTCATTCGTTAATGCCCTTACTGGCTTGGTTAACATTTATAAATGCTAACCCTCCTTTGACAAAAGGTCTAGAGATATGCACACGTGTCTTCCCCACATTTCCCTTTTATACTTCATTATGCCTTTATACGATCAAAATATATTTGACATATAGGCAGGGTTAGCTACTGTTAGAATAGATGCTTTGAGAAGTCTTGAGCGACATGAAAGATCTTTATTTTATTACCTCCCGCGAGTTATCACAGCCCTTTAAGGATAGAGTAACCCACCCCCGTGTTATCAGCTTTGCGAAGCGTGCCTCCAGTAACAACTCTGTGTGTTTTTGTCAGAGAGATGCCAGCGGCACCCTTTTTGAGATAGGAAACGAAGCCTTCTTTAAACATATGGCGGATTCCTCCTACGATCAGATCCTTTTACACATCCACGGATACAATGTTGATCCTGAGGAAGCACTGGAGCAAGGCCAGCGCCTTCAGGCCGCGTTTGACCTGCGGTATGAACGTCATACAGCACGTAATTATGCCCAACGTACCAATGTGTGTGTTGTTCCGATCATCTGGCCAAGTGCAGGAACGTTTGGCGCTTACCGCCGGGATCAACATATGGCTGATCTTTCTGCTGTTCCGTTGATGGCGGGACTGATGAAGTTTGCGCACTGGTACACCACCCACAAAAGTTGTGGCAAGACCATCAGTATACTAGCGCATTCTATGGGGAATCGTGTTCTTCAAGAAACATTGCATCACTATGGCATTGAGGGAGGAGGGCGCTTCTTAAAGTTTGCGTTTATGTTAGCTGCAGATATCCTTAACGAAGGGCTTGAGCCTGGAGGTCGTGCCCACATTATTACGCAGTTTGCCAAGAGTGTCGGTGTCTACTATGCCGATGATGATATGGCTCTTAAAGCCAGTGGGCCTGCAAACCTGTTTATTAATAATGTGTATTCAATGCGCTTGGGACTATCGGGTCCCGAAGACATGAGTAATACGCCGCACAATGTGTGGGCGGTTAATGCCGATTGGGCCAATGCCCGCGGAAATGGCCATTCATACTATGTCCCAGCAAAACCAGATGATAAGAGTCTCGTGTTTGATCATATTGCGGAGGCTCTGGAGCGGGGCACTCCGCGTCTTGATGAGCGCCGTTACATCACACTTAAGCCCTAACTCATGACAAAGGATCATCCGTGCAGACAGACGTATTAAATAACCTTCGCCAGACGGCGAAAGAAATGACACTCATTCTCTCCATTGGACTACCCGCTGTGGGCTTTATCTGGTGGGTGGGATCTTTATATAACAGGGTGCAGTATCTAACCGAAGAAGCGCATAGAAACCGCACATACCGCGAGAAGGTGATTCGCCTTGAAGAGCAAGTGCGGGATCTTGAAGAAGATGTGAAAGCCTATCTCTCATCACGATGGAACACGCACAAAACGTAAAGGGTTATGGAAAGAGCTCACCAATAGGATAAGTAACTCCACCCCCAGACAGAAATAAGCTCGATGTCTAATCGTTACTAATCCTGGTGTGGAACAGCTCCAAAAGTAGGGTACGGGTATGGCGAAGGAATAGCGGGAATTTCTGGTGTAAAAGATGACCCCCCTCCAGTAAGAACTCCCACAAAAGCCCCTGTTGCTGCACTTAAAATAGCAACGGGTGTCCAGGTTAATATTATTCGTTGACAATACTTTGAACTAATTTCTGCTTTAATTTCTGAAATATCGTCGAGCTTTCCTTTTAAAAAGATTGCATGATCACTTTCTGGGAGGTAGGCCATCGAAGCAAGTCTATAGGATTCTCGTGCTTCGTCTAAAATACTTTCTGTTTTGCATTTGGCACAACACAAACATAAACCACCACAAAGTAGGTCTCTTTCAAGTTTTACTTGTGCATTATACCCGAGTAAATCACCGTATCTTTCTAAGGCAATCGGATGCAGCTTTTCTCTTCCGAGGCGTCTATATGCCCTCAATGTACCAGGAAATAGGGCAGAGCTTAAGCCGGGGCCAGTCACGTGAGAAAAATCTTCATTTGCAACTTCAAACTCTAGAATCAATCCACTATTAGCTGCCAAAAAAGAAAGGGCTCTGGTATTCATTTGTTCAAAAAGTTTTTTATGAGGGGACTCGTTAATGGTGTTATAAACGTGTGTCGTCGACTCAAAATAATCTCCCCAAGACGCCCTTCCACCTCTGGTTACTTCAATTAAATGAGATCCCGAAGCGTCAGCACTCCCGCCGACTCTTGCTGCTCTGGAGTCACTAGCACGTGCAGCAGCACGATCTTCATCTAGTGATTGGTATCTACCCCCACTGCTGTGTCCAGGAGATACTAAGGGTGTATGCTCTCTACGATGATCTGTTGAAGCTTGGAGCGTCGCCATCATTATAAGAAAAGAAAATACAAGATTAATCCGTGAATATACAAAATTTAAGAACATAATATTTTTCCTCATTAGTTTTATCAAAGTTACTTTTCATTATAAGTTCTGCCAAAAAGCTATTAAAAGTGAAGCAGTCGTTATAATTGTTACACTTACGCCAAGGCCTGAATAGCAACAACACCTCGTTCTTACTGCTGATGCATTCCTTGCATATTTATTTATTTTTTCCGATACGCGGTGATAACTAAGGCTTTCCGGTTGATAATATTCCAAACACTCTTTGTAGATTGCAAGGGCTTCCCTGTAGCTTTTTCCAGCTCTACTGTATGTGCCAGCTCTTGAAAGAAATTGATTTGCTGAGGTATCTGCGGCTGAACGTGATCCTTCTTCATGTACGGTTACGGCCCGCCCTACGATAAGATCACCGTAAAGTTCGAGGGCAATCGCATTTTTTTGACGCCCAAGCGACCGTAAGCTTACAAGAAACACATCACTTTCTTTGTCTTCAGTGGAAACAAGAAGTTTGAGCGCTTGTAAAGATTCTTCAGTTGGCCGACAATGAAGCTTCATATCGCTTAATTGAAGTTCAAGCATTTTTAAGAGAGATGATTTTGATGCTGGATCCGAAGGTATAGGCGAAGCCGCAGCATGCGATGCTATTGCAGCTGCGCCAGGCGCATGATCAATAGAAATGTCACCAATATGGGAGTTTGATGGCCGCTCATAATATGAACCTCCGCCAAGCACATTTCGTCCGCCACTAATTACTATTTGTGTTGATGGGGCGTAGTCCAGTCTGGAGGCTCCAGGCAAACCTGCAGCTGGAAGACCTTCCCTTGTGCTCGGGCTCGAAGATACCGCTGCTGAGGACAAAAGGGAATCTGCTTTTTTGGGCATGGCGTAGTCGTATGTTTTCCCGTTGGATAAAATTTTACCTAAGAGAGCCCTTCTTTCGTCTTGATCGCTTCCAATTACACTGCTTATAAATGACAAAAAAATATATTTTTTCATAGAAACATACTATTTATTAAAATATTGACAATAAAACTCTTTCATACCCAGTCAAATCTGGCAAGTGTTTTTGTTATTATGTACCTTTTTCTGTAGAAAAACACACACCTCATGAAGAGTAGCCACATCATGAGGAAAAAGTCCCCACGAAGGCCTAATCTATCTAGGAGGGCTCATTGAAAAGTCAGGATTGCTTGAAAGATTTATTATACAACTCGTCCAAGATCTTCAACGAAATGAGGAGGCCAAAGAGGGAGTGATGGTGTTACTCGGTGCTCTTTCATCGCTGACACAAGAGATCGTTCGAGGTGATTATAGCCGGGATCTCTGGAGGGAGCGGGGGATTAAGGTTATCAATGCAGATAATGAAAAATAAAATCGTGTGATGAGAGGTATTTGTGTGCCATCGATTTTATTTTATGGAAAACAAGACATATTTAAAAGCAGAAAAACAGTTTTATGTGTAAGGTTCTTCACTGAAAATCACTCTAGGAAAGACTGATGAAGGTATTAGGCTTTTGTGATGATTTAGCTGCTTATAGTGTTAAGCTAAGAAATACTCATGTTGATAATCATTATAAGGAATAGACATTTATGGATGATTTAAATTACCTCGAAAATCTAACATTAAACTGGTGGAATAGATATCAAGGATGGGGGGTGATTATTATCGTACTGGTTCTTGATATTGTTCTTCGCTTGATCCCCGTTTTCTCAGGATGCAACTGCGAGCTGATACGTGCCTTAAAGTATTGGTATAACACTTTACACCCATTGATTCTGGCGTATGGTATGGGATTAATATTTGTAAAATATCCACTCATTATACGACGGATGTTCACTTGGGATAATATTCCTTTCTCAAAGATTATTTATATTGTGGCGAAAGATTCTGCCTCATCTGAGGAAGAAGTAACATTGGGAATTCTGAACGCTATCTACCAAAAGGATTTAGATTTAGAAAAAGATGTTTTTGACCTAAATCTCGATACCAAAAGTAGGAGTATAATAATCAAAGGAGATGAGTACTTGGATAAGCATTCAGGTAAATTTCTTGAAGAGCACTATGAGCCTGTAGGAAGTAATTTTTTTCGATCTTTATTGTATATGTATACAAAATTTTTAGAGCTGGATCCAATGGGCTGCCCCCAAAAATCGTTGAAAGAGTATGAAGATGCCTACACGCGATTACGTCGGGCTAAGGTAGATGATTATAAAGCGCCTCAGCTGGAATATAAAGATAAGAATATTTTCCTAGATCATTTTAAACAATTCACAATGTCTGGAATTTCATTTAAGCGATGGTTGAAAGAGTTTTACTTAGGAAAATATAACCAAGCTTCTCAAAAAAAAGTACGCGATAATAAGTAAAGTATTATCGTAGTATAATAAAAGATATTTAAAAAAAGTGTTTTTTGTTAAGTTTAAGCACAAGTTTTTTCTAATCTTTCTGTAAAGATTTTTAATTGGGTATGCTTGATATATAGGCCTTGCTGTCTAAACGTGGTGCGTTAGGATTAATAATCTTTGGCGAGAACAGGGGATAATCTTGATGAGTCCTAAAGATGCAAATCATTTAAACTCTCGAGTAGTAATATCAGAATTGATGTTTGTCACAAAACATGCCAGACTGTCATGGAAAGTTTCTTTTTGGTAGTGAATCGGTGAAGTCAGTTCTTTTAACAGGATCACGTGGGCTTATTGGGAAATCCTTATCTCAGCGT
>CAYGTJ010000020.1:4976-11795 GCA_964352755.1 uncultured Alphaproteobacteria bacterium | reverse complement strand
GTGGCAACCCTCAAGATTCCCCTTTCCAAGTGGTTTGATAGTCTTCCTAAAATTCACAACACGCCGGAACTTTCCGTTACGTGCGGTCATGATCGTAAGTATGAAATCGTGAAAAAAATTACCCAACACATGAAGCATGGAACTGCCAAAATCATTGATATTGATGGTGTACGTGCGGTGTATCCCGGGGGATGGTGGTTGTTACGTGCGTCGAATACGTCAGATAAAATTGTGGCGCGTATTGAGGCTCAGGATGAACAAACCCTGAATCGTCTCATTTTGGAGGTCAACGATCAGATCCACGCCCACGGTATTGTTGAGAAACTCACGTAAATTTAAAGAAAAAATTAACCTCAGTTTGTTAGAATATGGTCAGGTGATTTGTTTTATTTGATGACGTTCAAAGCTATTACACATATATTGTTTGTTGCATTTTTTGCGATGATTCCTTTAAATGCCACATCCGTGAGTCAGATTATTGCTGAGGTTGAGAATGAAGTCTCAGGTAAATCAGGTGCATTGGGTGTCGATCCAGGGACAGCCGTGGATGGTCAAAAAAAGGCTGAGAAAAATGGGCATTGTCGTGGACAATTGCGCACGCGATTTGGTCAGTGTAAAACTGAAAATTGCAAAAAATCAGCATTCACAGAGTTTAAATTTTGTACTGTGAGTAATGCAAAAATTAATCGTGTACACATGCAAAAACAAGCCTTTGTAAAGGCTGAAAAGCTTCGTCAACAGGCCATAAAACCTGATGCGTGCATGAGTATTCTTCGCAAACGTGATGTGTGTGCAACGGATGAAAAATGCCGCAGCCATCTATGGAAAGAATATCAAGCATGTTTGAATAAATTTTCGAAAGATGATGATAAACCCATGTCCCCAGAGAAGGGTGAGAAACTTTCCCCCAATGAGTTGCGTGAGCATGAAATTTCCCTTAAACGCATGGAGTATGAGGCCGATGTTGCCCGCGCCGCTCTTGAAAAGCAGATGAATGAGAAAAAGAATCGTAAGCTGCGCAAAGAATTGTCAAAGAAAAAGCGCAAACTTACCCAGCTTAAACGTAAGCACAAAAAATATGGCGGAGATCCTACAAATGTTCCCCATGTACGTTCATCAAAAAAGCAACACACAAAGGTAACATCTCCTACTGTGCCTGTGAAATTGACGACGGCAACAGTAAGTCTAAGCGCCGGGGAGAATCGTGCAAGTTCCTGTCAAACAACCTTGGTGCGTGCGATTAAGAAGTGCCAGACGGTATACCAACGCAACCCATTGCCGCGATTCGATAATACCCATATTGAATGTGTACGCGAGGCAAAAAGTGAAGCAAGTGTGTGTGCTGTGCAGGCGGGTATTGGGGCTGTTGCTATTCCCAATGATGAAGAACTTTCGATGAAAAGTGGTGATAAAATTGCAAAAACGCCGCAAGATTGTGATGCAATGTTCGCAAAAGATCTGGAGAAAAAATGTGGAACCGATTGGTCATGCCGCAATAAGGCTCAGCAGAAAGCATGGATGTGTAAGGCCTTGGTGAGTTTACCGAAGTAACTTTCTTCCACGAATATTACGCGTATTCATTGATGATTGATAACAGAACTGCTTGACAACTACCGTCAACAGGGGCTATCCATATGTCAGTTATTCGTGGCGGAGTAGCTCAGCTGGTTAGAGCAGCGGAATCATAATCCGCGTGTCGGGGGTTCAAGTCCCTCCTCCGCTACCAAAATTTAAACGCGTATTCATCCCCGTACTTTTATTGCTTTTATGTTGCTACAGTAAATGGGATGTAAAATTAATAACAAATGATTCTCTCATATCGTGTCCGTTTCTGTCTTTTTGCTTATATAACTCAGGCTTTTTGTCTTTTTGCCACAGATGTTGTGCGTGATCCAACACTATTGGAGACTCGCCATGGGCTTCGCGTGTCTTCACAGGATGTGGCGCCAGCCATATCAACGGAGTACGATGCGACGATTGTGTGTGATCCAGGTAGGGCTCATGTCGTTTGTGTCCGTTCACTTTTTCGTGAGGGAAAGGGGGTGACCGCAGAAGGGTGTTATGTCCGTTCTTACGTTCCCCTTACAAAAATAGATGATGCCCCCTTTCTATATATTGATACGCGTGTCCCAACGCTTACGACATTTCCCAAGTTTTATTATCATATGGTGGGAGCAACCCTTGGAATAGCAACCCAAGACATGATGGGGTTCCACAATATGAATTTCGGAGAACATAAACAGGTGTATATTGGGCAATGTCCGGGTATTTCATTTCCTAGTGCTATTTTTAGAATTAAAATCACGCGGACGGGAGATGCGCCCATCAGGATTCATTCAGGTGTCGTTGATTTTACACAGCCAGGGTTGGCTGCATTCAATGGGGTTAACCCCCTTATTGTTTCTGGGGGTGTTGTCACGTTTGAACTATGTTTGCGTAACGTACTAAACGGTACAGAAACAGATCATGCAGAGCTAACGAGGTATGTACCGCCTTGGGCGAAGAGTGAGGTTATAGAAAAATAACAATGTTTCTTTTGTATCGATTCTTAGCTGGTTTGGTGGTGTGTGTGTGTTCAAATGTGATGGCCTCAGCAGCCATTGCGACAGATCATGTGGCGGTGTCAGGACTATCAATTCCGGCAAATCCCCATTTACGATTTCTACGGTTTCAACTGTTATCGCCGATGAATTGTTTTTCGCTGCGGATTTGGGATGAAGATGATGGCATTAAGTTTGCCACGACCGCAAGTAAAGAGCTCACCATTCAAACGAACATTTTTGCACGCAAACGACAATTAGACGCAGAGGGGCTGATTGAGTTTAATAACCTCACGCTTGATTCATCGGGTGCATTTATCGCCAATACAGGGGTGCGATCCCCCTCAGCCGTGCAGAGTATAATTGTTGAGCCATTGGCCGGGGCTGGTTTTATGGCGATTTCTGGTTCTGTTGATTTTGGATGTGAGGGGCTGGATTTTTTTCAAGGGTATGATGTAAAAACAGGGATGAATGCTCCCACATCTTTACGATTTGTGAATGTTGGGTCTTTGGGAATATGTCTTGATACCCGTCGGGTGAAATCATTTCATTCGATGTCTTAGGTTGTTATGTGTTTTTTTTGAGAAAGTTGACACCCTGGTAGAAGTTATGATCGAGCTTGACGTTAAACATATGTAAAGACTAGGGTGTGAAAAAAAAGGTAAAAAAACGATGTTAAAAAATATTTTTGTTGTGTTAATTTTGGGGTTTATCTCGGTTTCTGCGAGTCCGAGTGATGATTCGGCGGCGGCTTCAGCTAGTAGTACTGAGGTACCTTCTGCACCTGTGTCATCTCCTGCACCTGCGTCGGTGCCCACGCCCGCACCCGCATCTGCTGGGGCTTATGAGTTTGAGACCATCGATTTTCGATTGCCTGCAGATTCAAATTTGCAGTCTATTTCCTTTGTGAGAGAAGAAGATGGGTCTATTTCGTATACTCAAAAAATTTGTATGATTGGTTCTGATGGTAAGTCTCTTGATGATATGCTCTTTGAGGGTGCGTCACCAAATATGAATATTGGTACAGATTTTATATCATCGGTTGGAAATATTTCAAATGTTGGTGGATTCACAAAGGCAGGCCGCCACTTAGCGATCACGTTAAGAGGGGAAGCGATCTTTTTAGAAGGAAAATATGAATGGGGAAATCGCGCTGTTTTCGCAGCAGCGGCGGGTACACCGTCACACATTCGTAGTTTGGAGTTGTTACCACGTGAGGGTGGCGCCAAACGTGCAGCGATATGGGGGTGTCTTGATTTCTCTAAGCCTGGGTTCAATATCGGGATGATGCCAGAGAAATACTTTGCAGACTTTCCTGAGTTTTTCGGCACGGGATTTACTGTTTGTGGATGTGATGTGCGTATCGTTTACGCAAAGTAAGTGTTTCGCAAAATAGTCATCTGATTTAGTTGAAACGATCCTAAAATTCCTAAGGGGTGTTGCTCGTATGAGTGGCATCCTTTTTTTGTCCTTAGTTCATCTGTGTTGATTAGACTAATACAGGGCTATTGGCATATTTCCTTACCTACACCCACACCATCGGTAGGTGTTTTGCTCGTGCATTGGTATGTATCGATCGTTATGCTTATGAATGAGTGATGTTGATGTCGGGGTCTTGGTTGGCGATGGCAAGGGTTGCCTTGACGTAGCCTTCTTTTGAGCCGCAATCATAGCGTTGCCCCGAAAAACTCAGCGCATGAAAAGGCTGTCCACTTGTAATGAGGGGATCAAAAGCATCGGTTAATTGAACCTCGCCGCCAGCACCTTTTTTCTGTGCGCTTAGATAATCAAATACCTGGGGCTGAAGGATGTAGCGTCCAATGACGGCTAAGCGTGACGGTGCGTCGGCGATGGAGGGTTTCTCGACAACGGATGCAACGGCGCATATGGGTGTGTTTTGTGATTTTGGTTCAATAATGCCGTATTTAGTTACATCCGCAGCAGGAACCTCCATGGCGGCAACGATGTTTCCTTGATGCGTATCAAATGCATCAACCATTTGTTTCATGCACGGGGTATCACCAATGATTAGATCATCGGGCAAAAGAATCGCAAACGGTTCATTCCCGATAAAGTTGCGCGCACACCAAATGGCATGACCAAGACCTAGGGGTTCTTGCTGGCGGGTGAAGACTGCTGATCCCGGAATGAGATTTGAGGGGGCAAGTTTGGCTAACAGATCTGTTTTATTTTGGTTTCCAAGTGTTTTCTCAAGTTCATAATCAATGTCAAAATAATCCTCGATCGCAGATTTTCCACGCGCAGTTACAAAAATGAATTCCTCAATACCGGCGGCCCGTGCCTCATCAACGGCATATTGAATCAGAGGTTTATCCACAATGGGAAGGAGTTCCTTCGGTACAGATTTTGTGGCGGGTAAAAAACGTGTGCCCAAACCACCCACGGGAAAAATAGCTTTTTTTATTCGTGTCATAGTTATGTATTCTTGAATTTATTGAAGTGTACGAAAAGCAGAGGGGCAGAGCAATAGAATTTACTATAAAGTAAAGTTTTTTAACTACATATAAGTCTGTTGACTTTGACAATAAATTAAACTAATAAAAAAACAAAAACAATAATAAAGCTAATATAATGAAAAATTTATTTAAAATTGTAGTAATATTTACATCACTTGGTATCATTTCTGCGTCAGATCATTCTGATTCTGAATCGGTGAAGTCATGGGCAAGTTCTGTTCATCCCTCTGATCGAGACGAGTCATGCCCACCAGCATTTCCCCATCTTGCAGCAGGGGCGCCAAACATTGGCTGTAGACAAGCTGCTGACGGTACATGGATTAACGAACATGGTCAGCCTGCACGCAAGCCAGCAAGTGTTGCCTCTTTTGATGAAGAAGATCATCATCATGGGGCTGTTGCGGCCAGTTCTGCTAGTTCTGGTGCCAGTATGGGTGCAAATGCAGCTCCTGCGCTTTTGCATGATGAAGATGATGATGATGAAATGGTAGCGGCATTAGCCCCCGATGAGCCTCTTGCTGTGGCGGCAGCTTTTTCTGCGCGGGCATTATCTCCGCGTGTACCAAAAGCAATGCCTGGATTTGAAATGATCGGCGCTCGTTCTGCACATGCAACGCTGGGTGCTGGTAAATTGTCCCGCCCAATGCCACGAATGGCCGCGGCAGTGGCTTCATCTTCTCAGAGGGCTGTTTCATCATTAATGGCCGTGTGTGCCGACGGTAGTATTGCGGGGGCTTCTGGAGGAGCCGTCGCAGAATGGGTTGCCCCCCGTGCACCTGTTCGCATGCGTCTTGGTGATGTTGATCACGAAGCAACTGTAGAGCTTCGTGCGCGTTTACGTCATTTTCCAGGAAGGGCAGCAGGAACCGTTGTAAATGTTCAGGCGCAAAGAGCCGTATCAGGTGTTCCCAAGCGTGAACGTCATGAACCAGCCGCTGCTGCAAGCCCTGTAGCACAGGATAGCCCCTCTAAAAGATCAGATCGGGGAGGCGAAGAATCTCCACCTTCTGTCAGGGCGGTGGTAGATTCAACAGGCGATTCGGGTTCTTTTGATGCTGACGTCCCTTCACGACGCGTGAATCCTTTTGCAGCTTCGATGCGCTGTGCTTCAGATGGCACATCACCAACAGAAGAGGTGGCGTCAAGGGCTTGTCAGACAGCAGTACCTATGGCTGGCGCAGCGCCTAGTGGTAATTTCGATGGTGAAGATCTCGATGCCGATGATAATGTTAGCGTGGGCAGTCAATATCAGCCTGCAGATCCTCTCGAAGGCTATGAAGAATCTGTGATTGCTGCCGCAGAGAGAGCCGCGGCCGTAGCAGAAACCCCAGAGTCTGCACCAATGACACCGGCGCGCATAATGGGGCTCACTGATCAACAGATTGCTGAGTTGCCCAATCACCGTCTCAACGAAATTCTAAGACTTCCCCCGGAGAGTATTTTTCTAGTGGAGGAATACATGGATGTTTTTGCTTCGGGTGAACCTGATGCAAAAATTCAAGCTGTGATGTTAATTCGTGATCGTTGGTTTGCACACTATCAAGCCAACGCCATGGATTTTTAATCGCACGTTATCTTAAGACTCTTCGATGTCGCTGGCCTCAGGAATTGGGGCTGGTGTGCTTTCCCCGGGGAAGCGAATTTTTTCACGCACATGTGTGGGCAAACAATTAGCCGTCCACTCGCTAATTGCGCGGACATACGGGGATAGGCGCGCCTCATTCACGGCCTCTGGCCAGTCCTTTGTGTCTGAGATAAAGAGGGCACCGATATAAAATGCACCTATAACCGCAACCCCCCGA
>CAYGTJ010000020.1:3679-4966 GCA_964352755.1 uncultured Alphaproteobacteria bacterium | reverse complement strand
CTGAAAGGGAACTTTGGCGGACTTTTTCTTTCATGCCTGGACGTAGCACGGATAGAAAAAGAACGGTTAATATAAAGATGCTGAGCATGGCAAGAACCTCCGCCAGGAATGATTTTCCAAGCAAACGATAAAAATGCGGGAGAATCTGAGGGGTGCCATAAAATGTGGCAAATGTGGCAGCTACCCATGGCAGCAAACTCATAAATTCAACGATAAATCCACGCCAGAGACCAATGAAAACAGATGCAAAAACAAGCGCAATAATTACCCAATCAAGGGACGTAAAATTCAAACAATCAATCATTATATGGTGTCACCAATTTTACCTATAATATCACGATCGTTTGGGTTTTGTCACTATATCTGCACAGGTGTAACAATCTCTCTCTAGAAAATTGCGGCAAAATATGGCAGGTTGAATCAAAATATACGATGTAAACCCATGATAGATAAGAGCTCTTTGCAACTGACCGTTATTGTTTTGGCCGCAGGCAAGGGCACGCGCATGCATTCAAACACCCCGAAAGTAATGCATCCCATCGGTGGGTTGCCAATGGTTGGTCATGTGGTGATGGCTGCAGCTGGGCTTGATCCTGATAAAATTGTTGTTGTGTTGAGTCCTGAAATGAACGAGGTGCAGGCCTTCGTTGAATCGCTTGATTCGCGTGTGTGTATTGCGTGGCAGAAAGAACAAAAAGGAACCGGACATGCGGTAATGTCTGCCAAAAATCATATTGGCGACGATGCCGGCACAATTCTTATCATGTTTGGTGATACTCCTCTCATTCAGACAAACACGCTGCGCCCGGTTGTTGATGCATGTGCCCATGGTGCTGCGGTGAGTGTGATGGCGTTTCATGATTATGAAGAAAATCGTTACGGGCGTGTTGTTGTAAACAGGCGCGGGAAAGTAGAGCGCATTGTTGAGTTCAAGGATCTCAGTGAAGGCCAGGAAAAAATATCATTATGTAATTCGGGGGTTATGGCTGTTCGATCTCAGCATGCCCATGCCTTGCTTGGTCTGATTGCCTGCGAGAACGCCGCCCATGAATATTATCTCACTGATATTGTTGGGATTGCCAGCGAAAGTGGATTAAGCGTCGACAGTGTTGCGGTGGATAAAGATGAACTGCGCGGAATTAATTCACGATTTGAATTGAGTTGTGCTGAACGCGCGTTTCAAGATCGCCGTCGCAAGGAAGTAATGATGGCAGGGGTTACCTTGATTGATCCCGATACCGTGTATTTTCAGCATGACACGCACATTGGGAAAGACAGCGTGATTCA
>CAYGTJ010000020.1:0-3669 GCA_964352755.1 uncultured Alphaproteobacteria bacterium | reverse complement strand
TGATTCACCCCAATGTTACCTTTGGGTCTGGTGTGCGTATCGGGGAATATGTTGAGATTTTACCCTACACCCGCATTGAAGAATCTCGGGTGAATGCGAAAGCAACCATTGGTCCTTTTGCGTATGTGCGGAAAAATTCACAGGTTGGGAAAGAGGCACATGTTGGTAGCTTCATTGAGGTGAAAGCATCATCCGTTGGTGACAAATCGATGATCAAGCACTTTGGCTATATTGGGGATGCGGAGATCGGGTCGTGCGCCAACATTGGTGCCGGAACAGTGACGTGTAATTTTGATGGGTTTACCAAACATAAAACCATCATAGGACGTGGTGCATTCGTTGGGGCAAATGTAAGTTTGGTAGCCCCCGTTGACCTGGGTGAAAATAGTATTATTGGTGCTGGCAGTGTGGTCACGGAGTCAGTTGAAGACGAAAGTATGAGCGTGACACGCCCCCCCCAACAACATTATGGAAATGCGGCGAAACAATATCGTAAAAAGCGAATGAATTGATGACAAAATATATTTTTATAACGGGTGGTGTTGTATCGTCACTGGGTAAGGGCATTTGTGGCTCATCGTTGGCGGCATTGTTAAAATTGCGAGGGTATCGCGTTCACATGCGCAAGTTTGATCCGTATCTCAATGTTGATCCAGGAACCATGAGTCCCTATCAACATGGTGAGGTTTTTGTGACCGAAGACGGGGCGGAAACAGATTTGGATCTGGGTCATTATGAGCGTTTTACTGATCAAAAAAGTTTGCAAAGCGATAGTGTTTCTTCAGGGCAAATTTACCGTGATGTTATTGATGGCGAGCGCCGCGGTGATTATTTGGGGGCAACCATTCAAGTTATCCCTCATGTCACCGATATGATTAAACATGGGATGTTGCGCGAAATTGAAGGATCAGACCCTGTTGATTTTTGCATTATTGAAATCGGCGGAACAGTAGGGGACATCGAGGGGCTTCCTTTTCTTGAAGCGATACGCCAGTTACGTTCGGATCTTGGGCGTGAACGGACATTGTTTGTCCACGTGACGTTGGTTCCTTACATTGCCGCAGCGGGTGAAATTAAAACCAAGCCATCGCAACATTCAGTGAAAGAGTTGCTCGGTCTTGGTATTCAGCCGGATATGCTGGTGTGTCGCACGAGCGTGCCATTGCCAACGACGGCGAAAGAGAAACTTGCGCTATTTTGTAATATTAAACCTGAGAATGTGATTACAGCTGAGGATGCGGCGACAATTTATGCGGTGCCTCTGGGGATGCATGCCGGGGGTTTTGATGCCCAAGTGTTGCGCCATTTTGCTGTTGATCCTTCCACAACGATTGCCGATTTGAAGGGGTGGGAAAAACTCGTAAGTCACATTTGCACGCCTTGCGCAGAGGTGACAATTGGTATTGTTGCCAAATACCCTGGTCTAGTTGATGCCTACAAATCTATTAATGAGTCACTCGTTCATGCCGGGGCGAAAAACAATGCCCGGGTTAATATTCAATGGATTGATAGTGAAGCCCTGGAAAGTGTGAGTGACGCCAAATTTGCTAAGGAACTTGCTGGTGTTGATGGATTGCTAATTCCAGGTGGGTTTGGCCATCGGGGTGTCGAGGGGAAAATTCGAACGATCACCCATGCACGGTGCAACAATGTGCCAATTCTTGGGATATGTTTGGGCATGCAAATGATGGTTGTTGAGGCTGCGCGTAATTTGTTGGATCTTGATGCGGGTAGTTCTGAATTCGGTAGCTACGAATCAACGGTTGTTGGATTGATGACTGAGTGGATTAAAGACGCAGAAACCATTAACCGTCATACTCGGGGGAATCTCGGCGGGACAATGCGTTTGGGGGCATACGCGTGTGTTTTAAAAAAGGGCACGCACGCACATGCATTGTACGGTAAAGCGAGTGAAATTCATGAGCGTCATCGCCATCGATATGAAGTGGATACAGCGTATATTGAGCCATTGGAAGAAAAAGGGCTTATTTTTTCAGGAATGTCACCTGATGGGAAACTCCCCGAGATTGTTGAGATGAATGCGCATCCGTTTTACATTGGCGTGCAATTTCATCCGGAATTTTTATCACGACCTGTGTCTGCACATCCATTGTTTGATGGTCTGGTAAAGGCGGCTCTTGCCAAAAAAACCGTCTCAAGCTAGATTAACACCCAATCGTAATTACCGTTTTTTAATGTCCGGAACCTCTTTCCAAGAAGTGATTTTTAAACTCCAACAATTTTGGAGTGCCCACGGGTGTGTTATTTTGCAGCCGTACGATATGGAAATGGGGGCAGGTACATTCCATGTGGCAACGACGCTGCGGTGTTTGGGTTCAGATGCGTGGTCTGCTGCATTTGTGCAACCAAGTCGGCGCCCCACCGATGGCCGCTATGGGAATAACCCGAATCGCTTGCAAATGTTTCATCAATTTCAAGTCATTGTGAAGCCGTCTCCGGTTGATTCACAGGCGCTTTATTTAGATAGCTTGAAACATATTGGTCTTGATTTGAACACGCATGACATTCGTTTTGTTGAGGATGATTGGGAAAGCCCAACATTAGGAGCATCTGGTCTTGGGTGGGAAGTTTGGTGCGATGGACTAGAAGTAACGCAGTATACATATTTTCAGCAAATGGGCGGCATTCCGTGCAATCCTGTTTCGTTGGAACTTGCCTATGGATTGGAACGTCTGGTGATGGCTTTGCAAGGCGTTGATAATGTGTATGATCTTGCGTGGAATGCACACGGCGTGACGTATGGCGAGATTTTTCTGGCCAACGAACAACAAGCAAGTCGCTATAATTTTAACGAAGCGAACCCCAGTTTTCTGTTTCAACAGTTTGATCAATTTGAAGCACAGAGCAAACAGCTCAGCGATAAAAATCTTGGGATACCGGCGTATGAGCAATGCATAAAAGCAAGTCACGTGTTTAATCTATTGGATGCGCGTGGTGTGATTAGTGTGTCGGAACGAGCGGGATATATCGCCCGTGTGCGGGGGCTTGCGCGCAGGGCGTGTAAGGCATGGCTGAATCGTGATGAAATGCAGGAAAATGCGTAATGGCTGATTATATATTCGAAATTTATAGTGAGGAAATTCCTGCACGTTTTCAAGAAAGCGGTGCCCAACAATTGGCGCGCCTTTTTCATGAAAAATTTCTTGCCAATCACCTAACCTATCAAAACATTGATACCTATGTAACGCCTCGACGATTGGTGGCGCACATTAAAGGTTTGCCAGATCGCCAGCCTGATTATTCAGAAGAACGGCGGGGCCCCCGGGTTGGGGCGCCTCAAGGGGCGATTGATGGATTCGCAAAAAGTGTGGGGTGTGCCAGTGGTGATCTTGAGCAACGTCCGACGGAAAAAGGTGCGTTTTATTTTGCAACATTCGCGCACGTAGGCAAAACAACACGTGAAATTTTGACACAGGTCGTGCCGGACGTAATGGATACGTTTTCCTGGCCAAAATCAATGCGATGGGGAACCTCAGAAAAAACGTGGGTGCGTCCTGTCCATTATGGTGTGTCCGTGCTTAATGGTGACGTGGTTCCGATTACGTGGGATATCGGTGGGGGGATGAATGATTTCTTTGGCGGCGAAACAAAGGGACACTATTTGTTAGATCAGAGATCATTAAAGGTCAGAGACTTTCTCAGTTATCG
>CAYGTJ010000019.1:0-12214 GCA_964352755.1 uncultured Alphaproteobacteria bacterium | reverse complement strand
CCTTTTGCCTATACACAGTATGCATTTGGTGACTTCGTTGGGTTTCAAATGGCATGGATGTATTGGACGGCGAACTGGGTCAGTAATGCTGCGGTTGCCATTGCTTTTGTGAGCTATCTATCCGTCATTTATCCGCAACTTGCCGATCAACCATTTCTATCCCTGATGTTGGGGCTATTTGCGATTTGGTCGCTTACGTTTATCAATTTGCGCGGGATGCAAACGTTTGGGCGTGTGCAAATTCTCATTACGCTTTTGAAACTGGCACCCCTTGGATTCATCATGATTGTTGGACTACCCGAAATAAAGACCAGCAACATTTTGCCGTTAACCCCGGCACCGGGGAAAGATTTCCTCTATGTAATTATGCATGGAATTTCCCTCACGCTCTTTTCATTTATGGGACTTGAGGCGGCGACAATTCCTGCGGGTGAGGTTAAAAATCCCGAAACGACGATTTCCCGCGCCACAATTTTTGGAACACTCCTTGCCGCAGTAATTTATGTGTGGATTAACATTGTGGCTCTCGGCGTGCTTGGCGTCGATGTTCTTGCACAATCACAAGCGCCTTTCGCAGAAATCGCCCAGCGTCTCTATGGGCACAACATGGGATTAATCGTTGCAGGATTTGGTGCCTTTGCGGCATTTGCAACCCTCAACGGGTGGATCTTACTCCAGGGACAAATACCCATGGCCGCCGCTCAAGAAAACTTGCTGCCGGCGATTTTTGCCACCAAAAATGAAAACGGTGTGCCTTGGTTTAGTTTGTTACTTTCAAGTGCGCTCGCAAGTATTCTGTTAAGTGTTAACTACACCCTTGATTTTGTGAGTCAGTTTACATTTATCGTAAACCTCACCACGTTTACTATTTTGCTTCCCTACTTATATTCCAGTGTGGCTGATGTGATTTTACTCATTGAAACCCGCAAAAATGCCCGTAAACGTGAGCTGTTCCGTGCCAGTTTAATTTCCGCAGGTGCATTTATTTATGCCCTTGGCGCCATTTATGGCAACGGCAAAGACATCGTTTTCTGGGGAACGCTCTTTACCCTAGCAGGTGTTCCCTTTTATGTGTGGGCACGCCAAACAAAAAAAGGCGCCTATCAATGGACGAAAGAAACAGGCTTTACCCCTGAAAAACAGCCATAATTTTTACGCTTTATTAATAGTCCGCATTTATACTTCAAACCAGAGTAGTATGCGTAATTTGTATGGGATTCCCCAAGTTTAGCCTTATTCGTCGGATAAAAACAGATATTTTGTTTCAAAATCTCGCGACCATTGTTTTGTCGGTGTCGCTGATTGTGGGCTATACATACTACCTCAACAGCAAATCTGTTATTGGTCAGGCCAAAAAATACATTCATTCATCGGCAAAAAAACTCACCGAACAAATTAGCAATGTACTTGTAACTGCCGAAAACATTGTTAGTGCCCAAACGCCCCTCTTAACAAATGCTGATCTCAACAATCTCTCTGGAAACAAAACGTTTTTCCGCTCTGTTATTCACTCACTGGATGCGCATGATTATATAACAACCATTTATGCAGGCCTTGAAGGAGGTTTGTTTGTTGAGTATTCCGCCCTTCATTATGCAAAACCCTATCTCAATGACATCAATATAACGACACCGGACAGTGCCATTGGTGTCGCCAAAGTCATCAAAAATGATAAACCTATTGATCAACTTGAGGTTCCTGAAAAATGGCAATTCCTGATTGAGCCTTCCGCAATCACCCCAGGTGTATCCAACCAACGCACAACATATGATCACCGCAAACGTGGATGGTATCGCGCCAGCATTAAGTCAGAAAACCCGATCTGGAGTGAAATTTATGAGTTCGCAACCACACTCAAAGGTCAATTCGGAATAACCGTTTCAAAAGCAATCATCGATTCTAATCGTCGCGCCATTGGTGTGTTTGCTGCAGATATTAGTTTGCAAAGCTTTTCTGAATACCTCCGCCGCCAAAGCATTAGCCCGAACAGTCGCATCTATGTCATTGATAAAAACTTCAGGATTGTTGCGTCCTCCCACAAGGTTGCACGTTCTGCTAACCATACATCGGACGAAATGATTGCCATTGAAAACTCAACAGAAACACCCCTTAAAAAAGCCGTCATTGCCCTTAAGGATACATCATCAAATGATTTAGCGGCATTTTACACAGCCGACAGTCAAGAATATATGGCGATTCAACTGAAGTTTCCTAAAAATATTCCCAATGAACTTTCTGTGGTGTTGCTAGCACCCCTTGATGATTTTGTCTCAGACATTAAAAGTGTCAAAGATGCCAATCTTTATTTTGCCCTTATCATCACGATTATTGCCGCGATTGCGGCCTACATGTTGGCGCGCAGCATTTCAAACCCCATTATTCAAATTAGTCGTGAAGCCCGAAAGATTAAAGACCTTGAATTTGAAAACACCCCCCCCATCGTTTCAAAGATTCAAGAAATTCAAGATCTGAGTGATGCCATTACCGCGCTTAAGGCGAGTATTAAATCATTCTCATATTACATTCCAAAATCTCTTGTTCAACGCCTTCTCCAACGTAAACAAACAATTCATAAAGGCGGAAAGCTCAGAGAAATCACCCTGATGTTCAGTGACATCGAAAATTTTACCACTGAGGCTGAAATTCTTGATGCTGACGAACTTGCCAACCATCTTTCCGATTATTTTGATGTGCTTGGGATCGTTATTAATGAAAATGAAGGAACAATTGATAAGTACCTAGGTGATTCCATCATGGCATTCTGGGGGGCACCAATCACGGATAAAGACCACACGGTAAAGGCCTGTATTTCGGCACTTCAGATCCAAAAGAGACTGCGTGAAGTGGGAAAAATTTGGCGCCGTGATGAAAAACCTGAATTCCACACCCGCATTGGGCTCCACACCGGGGAGGCAATCGTTGGAAATATTGGTTCAACCGAACGCATGAATTACACCGCAATCGGTGACAGCGTAAACGCATGCTCACGCTTTGAAGGTCTCAATAAATTCTATGGCACACGTATTATTATCAGCCAAAACGTCGCTGATATTTTAAGCGATAATTTTTACATCCGAACACTTGATAAAGTGATCGTAAAGGGAAAAACCCAAGCCATTAAAATCTTTGAACTGTGTGGTCTTAAAACCGACGACATGGAACTCGTTCCTGATGACAAGATCATAGAGTTCAACGAAAAATTCGAGGAAGCCTATCACCTTTATGCCACCCGCCAATTCAAACACGCACTTAAGGCATTTCAGGAAATAGACACATTAATTCGCCCTGAAGATAAATCTGTTCGTGAGTACATTTTCAGATGTGAGATGTTCATGAAAAAAGCCCCGCCCAAAGAATGGGATGGACGTTTTGTGCACGAAAAGAAATAACGAAAAACTCATAACCAAAGGAAAATAAAAATGTTATTATGTATGGCAAAGTCAAAAATTCATCGCGCAACATTAACTGATGCAAATCTTAACTATGTTGGCTCGCTCACCCTGTGTAAGACACTCATGGACGCGGCAAACTTACGGGAATTTGAACAGATACATGTTGTAAACAACAACAACGGGGCACGTTTAATAACATACGTCATTGAGGGAAAACCAGATTCGGGCGAAGTATGCCTGAATGGAGCGGCGGCTCGTCTGGGTGAAATTGGTGACGTCATTATCATCATCGCATTTGGACAAATGACACCAGAAGAAGCATCTGTATTTGAGCCAAAACTTGTTTTTGTAAATGAACATAATAAAATTGTTCAGGCAGACACACTAACATGAAAAAAAACATCCTCCTTTTAGTAGCAGCACTTTTCGTTCACGGCCTTGAGGCCAGTGAGGCACCCGCAAAACCTCCTGAAAAAAGCACTGCCCTTACTGTTGAAATTGAGGATGACCATGTTCACGCAACAAACACCTCATCCGTAAACGACACCACCCTTCGCGGAGGGTGGTATCCATGGAAACCGTATCAATACCTTGAAACGCCAGGTGAGCCATCAAGTTTGACAGGGCTTGATGTTGATTTGTCGCGCCTCATTTATGAACGCCTCGGAAAGGGTGTAAGCATTAAAGAAATTGGCTGGAAAGAACATCAACAAGCCATCATTGATGGTGAGAAAGATTTTGCCATGGGGGCGTTTAATACGGCTGCACGGCGTAAACTTTTTCAGATTTCTGAGTCCTACCGGTTTGAGGAAAACAGTTTTTATGTGTTACGCAACAATGCAGGAAAATTTCAGTTTTCCAACGTAAAGGATCTTTTAAAAGCGTGGAAAACAACAGACCTAAAAATTGGTGTGATTAGTGGGTACAGCTATGCCGATGACGAACTAAATGCGTTCATCGGGGATCCTAAAAATGCAGCAAAAGTCATCTTTTCCAACACAGATCAACAAAACTTGATTCTTCTCAAATCAGAAAAGCTTGATGGATTTCTATCCGATCGCATTGTGGGAGCAAATTTAATTATTGAGTCAAAATCACGCGATAGCGTCGTTGAGGTTTTCTTAAAACTGCGCAAACCCATTCATATGTTGATGAGTAAAGACAGTATCTCAGCGGCAGAAGCAAAACGCATTAATGAAACCATTAAAGCCCTCAAGAATGAAGATGTTTACCGCAAAACCTTGCTGAAATACATTTCACCGGTTGTTCTCATGCAAACGGTTGATACGGACTGGTTTGTGTTTATTGAGGGACTTGGAATTATTGCGTTTGCAATTGCGGGCTACCTCACGGCCGTGACCCAGGGTGTTACCTTGTTTGGCTCTCTCTTGATGGGGCTTATTCCCGCCGTTGGTGGCGGAGTATTGCGCGATGTGTTGTTGGGACGACATCCAATTTGGTTGTTGCAGGCTGAAAACTACCTACTCACGATCATCGTCATTTGTTTGTTTGTTTTGACGCCCATTTATTTTCTACTTTCGCGTTTGCAAGGCAAAGAATCCATCTTGAATAAAAACAGTACCTCTCATAAATATTTAGATTTTTTCCTGATTTTATGTGATGCCATTGGACTCGCAGCATTCACTGTAACCGGTGTTCTCGTGGCCTTATCGATGGGGGCTGATCCGCTTTGGTTCTGGGGGCCTTTCTTTGCGTTCCTCACAGGTGCTGGTGGTGGAATTATTCGCGATATTATCCTGAATATGAGTAAGGTTGATGCAATTCATGGCTCAGTGTACGGGGAAAACGCCGTCATTTGGGGCGGGATTTTATCGTATTACCTCCACATCAATGCGGTCGATCTGAATCCTGATGAGCTTAAAATGATTATCGGTGTTGTACTTGCGGGGATTGTCCTTACACGTATGGCGTTTTACCTCTTCCGTATTCCGAATATTCGTTTTAAGAAAGAGTCATAGAACGAAAATCCTATTTTTTCTAAGACACAGGTGTGATAGGTTATTTGCACGTAACCACTTGATTTTTGTATGCCGATTTCAATACTTATGCCTGCTCTCTCGCCAACGATGACCGATGGAACGCTCATTTCTTGGCAAAAAAATGAGGGCGACGCGGTCGAACCAGGTGACGTTATTGCTGAGATTGAAACGGATAAAGCCACCATGGAGGTTGAGGCCGTTGATGATGGAATCCTTGCCAAAATTCTTATACCCGCTGGCACTGCAAATGTGTCCGTCAACACACCTATTGCGGTTCTTTTAGAAGAAGGCGAAACCGATGCAGATCTCGCGAATTTTTCCGTAACTGAGAAACAACCAACCCCAACGGATACAGCTGATAAAAATGAATCCTCTCCTCACAACGAGGCAGATCATGCGCACGCTGCGGCGCCTCCCCCAACTACCCCGCAAAACACATCCGTAATTGCCTCACCTGTTGCCCGTAGAATTGCTGATGAAAAAGGCATTGATCTAACGACTATTCAAGGATCAGGGCCCAAAGGTCGGGTGATAAAAAATGATGTTCTCAATGCACCCACACGAACATCTGTAGACGCACCTATAGACACTCCCGCGCCAATACTCCAACAACCAGCGGCGACTAACACAACGCCCACACCCGGGCTTGCGCGTATCTCCACGAGTGATGCGCCCTCACCAACGCGAACACCCCTCTCCGGGATGCGTAAGACAATTGCCGCACGTTTGACCGAATCCAAACAAACGGTGCCACATTTTTATCTAAGCGTTGATGCAAACGTTGATGCGCTTTTAGCGGCCCGGGCTGATATTAATAAGCGCCTTGAAAAACAAGGAGTTAAAATATCCGTCAACGATTTTGTTATTAAGGCCTGTGCCGTTGCCCTACTCCGCGTGCCTGAGGCAAATGTTACCTGGGGGGATGATCACGTAATGCACCATCACCGTGCAGATGTATCCGTGGCCGTTGCGATTGAGGGCGGCCTTATCACCCCGATTGTTCCTGATGCTGGTCGATGCTCCCTTGTTGAAATCTCTCAGCAAGTGAGGGATTTAGCCGCACGCGCCCGCGCTGGAAAGTTACAGCCCCATGAATACCAAGGCGGCACCTTTACGCTTTCAAATTTGGGGATGTTTGGGATAGATACATTTAGTGCAATTCTTAACCCTCCCCAGGCAAGTATCTTGGCCGTGGGTGCAGCGGCAAAAAAACCAGTTGCAACGCCAGACGGCGACCTTGAAATCGCAACGATCATGAATTGTACACTTTCTGCCGATCACCGGGCGCTTGATGGTGCTGTTGCGGCAACATATCTCAATGCTATCAAGGATAATCTTGAAAACCCTGCGATGATGCTTGTTTAATAATTTGCGATAAATGGTCGGGGTGGAGAGATTCGAACTCCCGACATCCTGCTCCCAAAGCAGGCGCGCTACCAGGCTGCGCTACACCCCGAATTCCGTAGAATACCCTCATTACATACAGACTATCACACAATTTTGCAAGTAAGTTGTGTAAGTAAATGATACCTCAAAAAACCGAAGACGGGGTGAAACTTCTAAATTCCCTCCCAAATGTATCTGTGACGGAAAGAGATTTTCCCTCTGTATCAAAGAATAAATTTGATATCACACCTACGTGCGTGCCTTTTTTAATGAGATTTTTTATTACATCTAAATCTGTATCCGTAAACTCGCCCATGAGCACAATTCGATTAAGTTCATGTTCGTCAAGAGCGGCATCAAGCTCAGCGGATGTTTTTTCATTCAAAGGAATCACAAGGCGATTTTTCTTTGAAGACTCATTAACTATTCGTGTAAACTCACCCGCTTGATAGGGACTACACCGCCTATCTACAGGACAATCATCCGTGCATCGATCTAAAAATGAGCCTCCAAGTATGAGTCCAACCATTACCTTGGAGCGAGATCCTTCAGCCTCTTCGCCTAAAGCTTTTGCACATGCTGATTCACTGGCCTCAAGCCTTAATATATGCAAAACATATGTGTCGGCTGCAAACGCGAGCAAAATCCCCACGATTATAATCACTAAATTGTGTTTTTTCATGTAACATCCCTCCCCTATGAAGAGTCCAGAATACCAGGCGAAAGATTAATAAACTGTTACATTTACGATAGGTAAAAGCACTCTACCGTAAGCCCAATTCCCTTGAGTTCGTGAATACGACACCAACGCGGCGCATCCGTTCCCGGGCAGCATTTGAGGTGCTAACATCAACTCCACAAATCCAATCTTCATTTACGACCACTGTAAATCCTGCATTAATCGCATGCATAACATTGTTCAAGACACAATAATCTGTTGCCACTCCGCCCACAAGCAGCACAGTTATGCCCGCCTTTTTGAGCAGATGCACAAGCCCAAGATCAGATCCATCTTCATCGAAGAATGCTGAATAACTCTCAACACGTGGATCTGTTCCTTTTTTGCGCAAAACATCACCCTCCCTCAGATCCAATGCCGAAGCCGCACCAGGGGTGTTCGCAAGGCAATGAACAGGCCATAGAGTTTGTGTGTACGCCCGCCCTGAAGGGAAGGTAATTTTTTTCACTGAATAAGGCTTCATATCTTCATGATTCGCAGCAAAAGAAATGTGATTTGAAGGATGCCAATCAAGGGTCATAATACGCTTTTTAAAAAATGAACGTATTTGTTTTTGTTCGCGATTATAGTGATCAAGAAATTTCTGATCTGCCCCCTGAACAGCCAATGGGCCTCCTTCAAGAAAATCAGGCTGAACATCAATATTTACCAACGCAAATGATTGACCTAAAGATCCTCCCTGACCAGCACATATCTTTGTAAGTTGGTGAATAATATGCCGTGATTGAGAAGTGTTTCTGGAAAATACATGCGTACAAACCACACAAAGAAACAGTAATAAAAAAGAACGCGTAAAAATTCTATTCATATTAATAATTATTATTTTTAGTATTAATATCTATTTTTAGAATAACTGCACAAGTTTTTTATCATTTAATGACAAAAATATCTCTAGTTAATTTCTGATTGAGCACCCAGAAGATGCGCATTATCACTCGCCAAATCATCCAGTGACATTAGAACCGTCAGGTTGCCGGCATCACTTATCTCTTCAAGAGAACACGCAACTAATACACACGGAAGAATGATACAAATTGATGGACGTATAGGATCAAGAATCTGGAGTACAGCCTTTTTCCCCCCAGCTGCATTTGCTGCGTTTATTGAAACGAAACGACACGAATCCCGATCGTCCTCATTGCTCGTGCTGAATGCAAAAATCCGGCTGGCGTTTGCAAAACACTCTTTTTTTTCCTCATAAAACACTCCGCCCTCAGCATAGGCATCAACACCCAACAGCGTGACAAATCCTGTACTATTTAGACCGGGAATTTCTGCTCTTGCCGCTGAAGAAAAAGAGGGATACTCAAGCATATCCGCATCAGTATCACTCCCACAAACATCAATAGTAAAAATTTGCATTGCAAAAATGACACCAAGTATCGTGTACATATTTTTCATTTTCAACCCTCTTTTTTTGTTATTATTCGCGATCGCCACCTTCACCTAATGCTATGTTAAGGGCATTCATTGCATTTGCCAAGATGCGGTTTCTTCGTTGCTCTGTGGTTTCTTCACCCTCTTGAAAGAGATCTGTTGCTTGCCTCATATCATCCTCAAGTTCCTGACGCTCTGCGAGAGTTAATCCATGGGAATTTGGATAATGACGTGTTAATTCGGCTACTTGTTCACTGCTGGGGACTGACGAATTTGATGCCATTAAAGGCACAACAAAACACAAACCGATTATCACCCTTAACGTAAGTTTTTTCATTTTTCTTTTTGTCCTTTTCGTTAGGTACCACCTGAATTCCCCCCCGAGCTTGTACGTATAATCATCGGGGGCACTTCATCAGATAACATTTCACGCATCAAAGGTAAACCAGGTCTAAGCGGATCACGTATCGTTACGTGACCTGATAAAAAACGACGCCGTCGGGAGTTGCCACCTTCATCATGAATTTTCACAACGAGAAAAACACCCCCTACGGTTCGACGGCCAAATGCATCTGAAACCCAGGTAACTTCAACGCGATCACATTCATCAATTCGATACGGAGGTGCATCAAAATCCATCCATAAACGAATTTCAGGCTGTGATGTGAACTCTCTAAATTGAGAAACAGTATATTCCTCACCTAAGCCATCTTCCCGTGCTCCTGCTGGCTCACTGTGGATTGCAACAGGCGGAATTTCCCATCCTAAATCAGGAACTGAATCAGTATCATCTTCCTCCTCAAGCTGACTGGTGTTCGGGCGCGGTAATTCTAACGGCACATCATCTCCGCATTGACCGAAATTTTCAGCACTTCCCACAACAACACTGACCTGCATTAATATGACTAACGATGCTAATAATTGACTAAACGTATACATTTGTTCCTCCATTCGGGATGAAGGTAATCACGACAGTACAGGTGAAACAACCCAAAAGGGCTAGATTACGTGTTCAGCACTACAGTAAATCCTACGTAAACTAGGATTTACCCTTAGGTTTGTATGAGAGTTTACCAGAGCATCCCCGCCTAACGTGCAATTAAGATGGGCGATCACATTGATCGGTGAAAAATTCAGGTTCGGGTGCCACGCGTATAACAAAATCACACATGCGCCATGATTCATGGCACCTCTCTAAGAACATATATTCATTATCTGGCCGGCATAAAATGACAGCTGCATTAAATTCCCCTGCCGCGATTGCTGCACGGACGTCCTGACCCTGTTTAGTCCGAATACTGGGGAGTTCTTTCGCAAACTCACCCTTTTGCATGTAAGTTATTCTGCCAACATCCCAGCTTGGTATGAATACCGGGACAGCGCGTAGCCTTTGACGCCTAAGTAATCCCCGGTTTTTCAAAATTCGCACCCGCCGGCGCTCTAGTCTTTCGGATAGTTCTTCTTCTGTCTCTCGGACTGGTGCGTGAACTCCCCGCGTCTCATCTTTATAGAAATCCCTAGAGGCCGTGCCGTAGGTTGGAAATGCACAAAACAGTGCAACAATGCACACGTGGATTAGGTTCATAAAAACATCCATCTTCTTTTTTTTACACTCTAAATGTGTGATGCACGAATGACAATCACACATATCCACTTAGTAAAGTCTACACAAAGGAAATTATTACTCTGATCGTGGGGCTCTTCACTCTGTGTCAGATGCACCTGAATCAATTTCTGTAAGAGCTTCTGTGGCCAAAACAAGCCTATCTATCGTCCCTTGATCCCAATGATCTTTGGGAACTTCATACACCTCACCAACAAGTAAGCTGTGCCCATTGTTACCCAAATCCCACGCAATAAAGTCCGTCTCAAAAACCCGATAAAGTTCATCATCCCCCTGTTTGCGAACACTTACAATTCGTGACTCATCATAATCAATGCGCGAATCATCTGAGGACGCTCTAAGCAAATCCTCAGAAGCAGAAGCAACCACTTCCTGACACACCATCATTGACAGGATCATTATTAAAAACAAACGAGTTATCACAACAGATACCATCATATTTTTCATTATATCTACGCCTTTTTTTATTATTATATGCAGGTAAAATGCATCACTATTGGTCGCAATACAACCGTATTCATTCAGGGGATGTCTCCTAGGATATCTCCTAGGCAGTAGACACAGACTGCGTTGTCGTTAACCCCTCAAAATGGGGCTTTGCGATCATCACCATGCCTAACGCAGGCAGGCACCCCAGCGCCACCCACAGATGAAACGACGACCATCCCACATACATTTCGAGAAATCCTGCAAACATCGACAGATATATCCGCGAAAATGATGAAAACGACGATAGAAAGGCAAAATGTGCGGCGGTCTGTGGCTGGTAACACAGCCGCGACATATAGGCAATCAACGCCGTTTGCGAAATACCGCACGTAATATTTTCAAGCCCCATCGTGAGGTATAAAAACCCAGTGTCGTGGCCAACTTGGGCTTGTGCATAATACCCAAGACACGCCAAAATCTGAAGGGAACAACTGATCATAAGTGTTTTTTGCAAGCGATAGCGATACAAAAGAATCCCCCCCAAAAAACCACCCACAATCATGGCGCCAATACCAAACGTTTTGGCAACAGTTGCAATCTCAAAGTTTGTGAATCCCAGATCTTTCAAGAAAATCACTGTGACTGTGTTCAACACCGTATCAGCAAGCTTAAACAGAAAAATGAACGACAGAATAATCATCCAGGGGCGCTTTCGAACAAAGTCACGAATTGAATTAATAAAGAATGGTTCAATGCGGGCTTGCAAGGGAATGACCGTTGGTTCCTCCGCAAAAACAGTCCCTACCACACCTAACATCATACTGGCGGCCATCATCGCATACGCAAACTGCCACCCGTGCTCATGGGCAATAAAAAGGGCAAACGCCCCTGAAACCAACATCCCCACACGAAACCCCATCACCGCCGCACCCGCGCCGTAGGCCTCTTCCTCCTTGCGCAAGGCCTCCACACGAAATGCCTCAAACACGATATCCTGAGTCGCTGCGAGAAAACTTAACAGCACCCCTGATAACGTCAGGGCAAAAAGTGATCCATGGGTATGAACGCTGACATTTACAATACCAATCGCCGTTGCAATCTGCGCCACAAACAACCACGCACGGCGTTTCCCCATCATGCGTGAGAGTATCGGAATCTGAAAATAATCGATGAACGGCGCCCACACAAACTTAAACGCGTAAGGCAATGTAATCCCTGTGAGCGCACAAATGATATGATTGGCGACACCCTTCTCCTTGAGATACGC